>JBDTKB010000227.1:0-26175 GCA_039935555.1 Ginsengibacter sp.
GACATTGAGAGAAATTTAATTGATGTTAATTAAGTATCTTTTTTATAAAACGATGGTATAGCGGTGTTTTACTATTTTCATCTTTGGGTAGATATTTACCGGTAATAATAGGAACGTACATTACGCGCCGCCGGCTTTCTATACCATACTTATTTGATTCCTGTACACGATGCCAAAGGCTTCCGTGATGAACTGTAAGGTCGCCGGCTTCAATATCAAAGCCAACTTCATTTACGTCCGGGGTGTTGTCGATAAAATATTTTTTCTTAAATAACAAGTCAAACATACGCTGTTTATGTGTGCCCGGTAACACCCGCAAACCTCCGTTAGCACTTTGGCAATCGTCAAGATGAATACCAATGTTAAGCATCGGTAAAATTCTATGACCCAGAAAAAGATCCCGAGGACTGTCGGTATGCCAACCCATTTTAGTGAACGTGCTGTATTTATTGCGCTCATAATAATTTAAGATGAGGCCATCTTTTTCAAATTCTGAAATGCGCGCATCTAAAGGATATAATAAATTGGTAAGAACATTTAATGCCGGATCTTTCAAAAGATCACGAAATATTTTACTGTGAAGATTTAAGAAAGCATTTCTCTGGATTATTTTTTCTCCTTCTGCATTCTTGCCAAACTTTAGCGGAACCCCATTTATTTTTTCAACATTGTCATCAATAAGTTTTCTTTCAATTGATTCCAGCTCCTTAATAAATAAGGCAACTTTTTCTTTTGAAAGAAAATGTTTAAAAAGAATAAAACCATTTGTATCGAAAAAAGAGCGCTGCTCTTCCGAAAGGGAATCTGTCAATTTAAAAGAGCAAGCCATAAGAGTTATGTGTTTTAATTTGCGGCTAAATTTAATAAAATAAAATCTACTATAGTTAAAATTATTTGCTAATAATTTTTTTAAAAGCCTCACCTAAAAAATCAACAATATCTCCGGAAATCATAGCTTCCTTCGACGTTTTGTATGCAGCGAGGTCGCCTGCAAGCCCATGTAAATACACGCCCAACAGGCATGCCTGAATCTGCGAATATTTTTGGGCAAGTAACCCGGTAATAATTCCAGTAAGCACGTCACCAGAGCCGGCCGTTGCCATTCCTGCATTGCCAGTCGAATTAAAATACCCTTTACCGTTTGGCGTAGCAACAAAGGTATGGTGCCCTTTTAAAACAATAAAAATGTTTAGCTCTTTTGCCTTTTTCAACGCAAGCCTTATTCTTTCAAAATCATTTGCCGATTTGCCAAAGAGCCTTTCAAATTCTTTTGGATGAGGTGTTATAATCGTATACCGCGGAATAAATTTATAAAGAGCAGGATAAGAACTTAAAACATTTAAGGCATCTGCATCAATTACAACCGGGCAAGTTGCGGTTTTAAAAAGCTGCTGCAATAACTTTTTGTGCGATAGATGTTTTCCAATTCCCGGCCCAACACCGATGGCATGGAAACCTTTAAAATTTTCAACATCCCGAATATATTTAGTGCCATACATTCTGCACATGGCTTCGGGCACAGATGTTTGCATGATAGAATAACCTTCTTTGCAAATGTAGCTGGTAACTTTACCAACACCGCTTCTAAGGCAAGCGGAGGCGCTCAATACTGCGGCGCCCATCATCCCATAGCTACCGGCTAACAGGCATGCATAACCGTAATCCCCTTTGTTGGCAAAAGCGTTTCTTGGAACAAATATTTCCCGGATATCATTTTTATCAACCAATTCAAAAGCTGATATTTCCTTTTGATAATATTCCGGGGAAAGACCAATATCTAAAATAATAACTTTGCCAAAAAAAAATTCATTTTCAGCTATTAAAAAAGCAAGTTTTTGCTGTTGAAAAGACAATGTATAACGGGAACGTATAATCGCATTTCCCAAGGAACTTTTGTCAATATACAAACCGCTTGGTACGTCCGCGGAAACGATAGTAGCTGTAGATTTGTTTAGGTAAGTAATGAGATCTTTAAAAATGCCTGACGGCTTTTTATTAAGCCCAGACCCGAATAATGCATCAATGATTATTTCATCACAATCAATTATTGGAAAAGATTTAGTGCTTTCGATAAAATTAATTTCGGAAGAAATTTTCCGCAGACTTTCCAAATTTGTTTCAAAATCCGCCGTGCCCGAATGGCCGGTTTCAACTATGTAAACTTTTACCGAAAAATTGCGTTGCTTTAAAAGCCTTGCGATGGCCAATCCATCGCCACCATTATTGCCTTTTCCGCAGAATATTTTATAAGAAGATGATTGAGTGAAATTTTCTATGATCCAGCCGGAGCAGGATTTTGCCGCCCGCTCCATCAAATCTACTGAAGAAATTGGCTCGTTTTTAATTGTATAAGAATCCCAATTTTTAATTTGCGCAACACTAAATATTTTCACACTAATTTTTGTTGAATGTGCAAGAATTTTAAGCCGGTAGAAAGGTAGCTGATTTAAATTTACACTCCAATATACCTTTCCTGTATTATTCTTATGTGATGATTGACGTGCCCAATAATTACAAATCCTAAGGCCGAAACACTGATCACATAATCACTGGCTTTGCCTGTAGAATTAAGCGTTTCATCATTAAAGCTATTGAATAAATATTCTGTTGATTTACGCACGGCAACAAATTCTGAAATAAGATTTTGCCATTCGCGATCGTTTGCTTTAGAATTTAACGCATATCCATTTTCGTCAAAAGAAGGAAGGACATTTTGATCTTTTCTTGCAAAACATAGCGTCCTGTAAGTAAAAATTCTTTCAGCATCAATTATATGTTGCAATACTTCTTTTATCGTCCATTTATCGTCTGCATATTTTTTACACGATAACACTTCGTTTATGGATTCGAGGAATATTTCTGCGGCAGGCATTTGGTTTTTAAAGGCAGTTTTGAGATCATCCTCTTTTACCTGGCTTATGTATCTCTGGAAGAAACCCGGATAATTTGTGTTGGCTGGCTTCGGCATAATAAATTGATTGTTTTGCAATTTAATTTGTCCTAAATAAAAAACCTAACCGTTTAAAATATGGTTAGGCTTTACGGTGTAACGCAATTTTTTTTAAAACAACTTATCCCTTCTTCAATTTTCTTACTTTAGATTTTGGAAGTATTTCCATTTTTGTATTCCTGTCACCTTTAATAGTTGACGCAAGTTTCACAGCGTCATAAGCATTTACTTCGCCGCCTGATACGGAAATATCGGATAGACTTACCATTTCAGGTTGTCCATCATCTCCGGGTGCTTGCTGGGTGCCTGGTAAAATGACTTTTTCTTTAATTGGTGTACTTGATTTTTCGATCACATATTTTACTTGTTCCGCACTTAAATCAGGAAAATATTCAAGAATCAAAGCTGCCACCCCAGCCACCACCGGACATGCCATACTTGTACCTGAATAATCCCCATAATTGTTACCGCCGGGTAAAGTTGAATAAATATTTACGCCGGGCGCAAATACATCTACTTCCTTTTTTCCATAATTGCTAAAACTAGCTGTGAAGCCACCGTTAGTTGAATCGCCACTTGCGCCAACTGTAATAAAATTTTCTGCTCTTCCTGAGCCATCTGCATAAACAGGATTAGGAAAATTTGCAGCAGTATCAATGTCTTTATGGTCATTTCCTGCCGCATGTACAAGAAGCACGTCTTTGCTTTGCGCATACTTTACAGCATCATCAACCCAACGTTTTTCCGGCGAAAAATCTTTACCAAAACTCATGCTGATAACCTCCGCGCCGTTGTCCACAGCATACCGTATTGCATTGGCAATATCTTTATCATGTTCATCACCATCAGGTACGGCGCGAACCATCATTATTTTTACGTTGTCTGCAATGCCGTCCATGCCAATGCCGTTGTTACGAGCAGCAGCGATTATTCCGGATGTATGTGTTCCATGAGAAGGTGTTCCCGCCATTACATCGTTATTTCCATAATAGCGATCATTTATGTCGTTCTCATTATCTTTTACAATTTCCCCGCGATTGTCTTCAGGAGGAGTTGCAGCATCTTCGCCTTTTCTAATTTGTCCATTTAAATCTTCGAGAATGTCAGTGTTAGTAATATCGTAATCTTTATTCATTTTGCAAATATTCAAATAAATAGCTGCAGCAGTTTTTGAATCAACAGTTTTCGGAGTGTAGGTCTTCAAATCATTTCCAGAAAATACTTTCTTGGCTAAATCTTGGGCAATTATGGAATCTCCTCTCTGCAATGCGGGCAAAATCCGCTGCATAAATAACAATTCCTGTGGATCATTTCCTCCAAGAACTTTGTCTTTTGCCCTGAGGTATTCATCAACTTCTTTTCTTTGATCCGAATTCATTTTAGTAGTGTCCGGAATATTGTCACCATATTTTGCATGGAGTTTCCAATACACTCTTGTAGCCTCGCTGCTATTTTGGTGTACATTGCGTCCATCTTTTCCTCCAATAAAATTCCATCCGTACACATCATCAACATAACCGTTATGGTCGTCATCAATTCCGTTACCTGGAATTTCTCCCGGGTTATGCCATAGCACTGATCTTAGATCTTCCTGCGTAGTGTCCACGCCGCTGTCAATCACTGCCACTACAACAGTTTTACTTTTTTTGTCTTTCAAAAAATCGTAAGCTTTATCAAGACTTATTCCATAATAACCAGTCTTCGCTCTATCAAGTTCAAACCAGTTGTTAGGTGCAACTTCTTTTTTTGACGTGCCCTGCGAAAAGGTTGTAAAAGGTAATGAAACTGTAAAAAGGCAAGCAATAAAAAAATGTTTAATTCCAGGTGTCATATTGAATTTTAATTTTGTTTCGCAAATATTTGAAAATTAATTTGATTAAGAAGCACCAGCGGCAATTATTATAGAATTTTTATGTTAATCACTTTCAGGAATTACTTTCATTAAAGTCGCTATTATTTAAACTGTAAACTTTATTCCCTGCGCCAGTGGAAGCTGATCGGAATAATTTATGGTATTTGTCTGGCGCCGCATGTAAGTTTTCCAGGCGTCACTGCCACTTTCTCTGCCGCCGCCGGTTTCTTTCTCGCCACCAAATGCACCGCCGATTTCTGCGCCTGAAGTTCCGATGTTCACATTGGCAATACCGCAGTCGCTGCCTGCCTGCGATAGAAATAATTCAGCCTCGCGAAGATCAAGCGTAAAGATGGAGCTCGATAAACCTTGTGGCACATTATTTTGTAAGGCAACTGCTTCTTCAATTGTTTTGTATTTAATAAGGTATAAAATTGGTGCAAATGTTTCATGCTGCACAATCGCCATTTCATTGGTAACTTCTGCTATACATGGTTTTACATAACAGCCACTTTCGTAACCTTTTCCTGAAAGCGTGCCACCATCAACAACAAACTTTCCACCTTGTTTTTTGCACGCTTCAATAGCATTCATATACATATTTACAGCATCTTTATCTATCAATGGCCCCACGTGATTGCCTTCTTTCAAAGGGTTGCCAATTTTAAGTTGCTTGTAAGCAGTCAATAATTTCTTTTTAAAACTATCATAGATTTTTTCATGAATGATAAGCCTGCGCGTAGTTGTACATCGTTAGCCGGCGGTACCCGCAGCGCCAAACAATGAACCAATAAGCGCAATATTCAGGTCAGCATTTTTTGAAATAATTATTGCGTTGTTGCCACCAAGTTCGAGCAAGCATTTACCCAGCCTTGCGCCTACGGCCGCGCTTATAGCCTTTCCCATTCTTGTAGATCCTGTTGCTGAAAGTAAGGCAACTTTGGGATCGCTACTCAACCACTCGCCGGTATCCCTGGCTCCAATGATTAAGTTGCAAACGCCTTCCGGCACTTTATTTTCTTTAAAAACTTTTGAAATTATTTGCTGGCATGCAACGCCACACAAGGGGGTTTTTTCCGAAGGTTTCCAAACGCATACATCTCCGCAAACCATTGCCAGCATGCTATTCCAACTCCATACAGCCACTGGAAAATTAAAAGCGGAAATAATACCAACAATACCGAGGGGATGATACTGCTCGTACATTCTATGGCGTGGCCTTTCACTATGCATCGTTAAGCCATAAAGTTGGCGCGATAAGCCTACAGCAAAATCGCAGATGTCTATCATCTCCTGTACTTCACCCATTCCTTCCTGTAAGCTTTTACCCATTTCATAACTCACTAATTTGCCGAGGCCGGCTTTATTTTTTCTCAACTCATTCCCGATCTGTCTTACAATTTCGCCTCTCTTAGGTGCGGGCCACAATCGCCAGTCAACAAAAGCTTTTTGCGCGGTTTGTATTACGAGGTCGTAACTTTTTCTATCACATGCGCTCACCGTCGCAATTTGTTTTCCATCAACCGGTGACGATGAATTTATTTTTTCGCCCGAAGAGGCTATCCATTTAATGCCAGTGGAAACTCCTTTGTTAACCGATTCAATACCTAAACCCTTTAAAAATTCCATTGCGATAATTTTTTCGCAAAACTAT
Source organism: Ginsengibacter sp. (assembly GCA_039935555.1). Taxonomy (GTDB): domain Bacteria; phylum Bacteroidota; class Bacteroidia; order Chitinophagales; family Chitinophagaceae; genus Ginsengibacter. The sequence continues at coordinate 6,457 of JBDTKB010000227.1, forward strand.
GAATGTTTGTAATCATTACCCTTTATTGTTGCGTGGTATTGTATTTAAATATTATTCTTATTATTTTTATCGGATTAAAGATTTATTAGCCCGGATTTTTTCTCTCCTCCACAAAGAATAACATGCTGCATCTATGGCACCTGCAATTTTATTTTATTTTATTTTATAACCTCCTAATTTTAATTTATGAGCAAAGCAAAAAAAGCGGCTTCACCGCAGCCTCCATCATTCGGCTATGGCTGGGTACCAGATCTTCCTGATCAAAGAGATTTAATGTATTCCGCCCCGATGATGGTAATGAGAAAGTTAATTTCAAAAGTGGATCTGCGAGAAAAATGCCCGCCGGTTTATAACCAGGAAGCCTTAGGTAGTTGCACCGCAAATGCATTATCGGCTGCATTTGAATTTGCCCGGAAAAAGCAAAATCTAAAAGATTTTATGCCTTCAAGATTATTTCTTTACTACAATGAACGCATGCTAAATAATTCAGTTAACTCTGATAGTGGCGCATTTATAAGAGATGGAATAAAGTCACTGAACACTACAGGAATTTGCCCGGAAAAAGAATGGCCATATACCATAACTAAATTTGCTGATAAGCCCCCTAAACCATGCTATGCCGATGCATTGAAGAGTACTATAAAAAGTTATCAGCGATTGAATAATACCAGTTTGCCTCAATTGCAATCATGCCTCTCCGAAGGTTATCCATTTGTATTTGGATTTACGGTTTACGAAAGTTTTGAGAGCCAGCAAGTAGCAAAAACCGGTATGCTGCCAATGCCGAAGCCTGACGAAAAAGTGGTGGGTGGCCATGCAGTAATGGCCGTAGGGTATGATGAAAGTAAGCAGGTTTTTATTATAAGAAATTCGTGGGGAACAGGGTGGGGCGTGAAAGGCTATTTTTACATGCCATACGGCTACATTACCAGCAATCATTTGTGTGATGATTTCTGGACTATAAGAATTGTTTAATACAAATATGTATTTTAAAAATGAACCCTTATTTAGTTTATGGGTTCATTTTTTATTTAATAATTTGCAGTAAATATTCTTATAAAATAAACGTAAAAATATGCCTGCAGAAAGCCCGGAAGAAATAAGTTTAAATGTTGGAGAATCAACCGAAGTAAAATTAAAAGGACTCGGTACGGCAGGATATAAGTGGAATTATTCGATACAAAATAATGAAGATCGAGTTTCTATTTCCAAAGATTTGGTAGCTACAGAAAAAACGGATCAAAAAAATATCGGTGCGAGCGCTGATGAAATTTTTACTATAAAGGCTGTAAGCAAAGGCAATGTGAATATTTATTTTTTTCAAAACAGGAGTTGGGAAAAAAATGAAAATCCGGCAAATGAAAAAAGAATAACAGTTATCATTCAATAGTCAATATTGTTCGCTTTCATTTGGAAAATCTTTCGACTTTATATCTCTAATATAGCGGTGCACAGCGCCGGTAATTTCTTCGTGAAGGTTTAAATAGGTTCTTAAAAAGCGCGGCCTAAATTCCGTATTAATTCCCAGCATATCATGCATCACCAATACCTGGCCGTCGCAATTAGGGCCTGCTCCAATGCCAATTGTTGGGATAGATAAATTCTCAGAAACTTCCTTTGCCAATGACGCCGGAATTTTCTCAAGTACAATTCCAAAACACCCGGCTTCCTGCAAAAGCATCGCGTCCTTCTTTAACTTTTTGGCTTCTTCTTCCTCCTTTGCTCTTACAGTGTATGTGCCAAATTTGTAAATTGATTGAGGCGTTAATCCAAGATGCCCCATAACCGGAACGCCGGAGCTGATAATTCTTTTCACTGACTCCAATACTTCTTCGCCGCCCTCAAGTTTAATTGCATGCGCACCAGTTTCTTTCATAATTCTTATGGTAGAGCTGAGTGCTTCTTTGCTATTTCCCTGGTAGCTACCAAATGGCAAATCAACAACAATTAATGACCGGCTGCTTCCCCGAACAACAGACGACGCGTGATAGATCATTTGATCCAGCGTAATGGGTAAAGTAGTTTCGTGGCCTGCCATCACATTGCTCGCGCTATCGCCCACGAGGATAATATCGATACCTGCCGCGTCGAAAATCCTTGCAAATGAAAAATCATACGCAGTGATCATGGAGATTTTTTCACCAACCTGTTTCATTTTATGCAACGTGTTCGTCGTAATTTTTTTTACTTCTTTATTAACTGACATAAGTTTAATTTTTTGAAGAAAATGCGACAGGAGGGAGATGGCTCTGCATTAGAATAAAACAAATCCTTTCGGAAAATTCGCCCGTAAATGTATAAAGATTTTAGAACTTTTGTCCCAATATTTTAATGCATTGAGATTGAATAATCAGGGCCTTCATTTGGTTTTATTCAATTTTTTTTCGCTTTGATTTGTTCCCATAAATGTTGCACTAATCCATCTGCCAATCCAATTTTAGGAACATATATTTCTGTGGCCCCGGCCCACCTCATAACGTTCACGTATATCTGCAAAGCGGGAACAATAACATCAGCCCTGTCATCACGAAGATTATACAAGCGCTTTCGCTCTTCAAGAGAAACACTGCTTAGCTCTTTGTAATAATCACGAAGAAGTTCAAGCGGTAAAGGCCTGGTATCTTTTCGCTTACTTAAGGAATAGACTTTGTTGATGTTGCCACCGGAACCAATTGCAATTACTTCTTTATGCCCTTTGGTTTTATCCTTAATGTTTTCTTTCATTTCATCCCATGCAGCATCAGGTACTTTATTTTTGAGGAGCCTGATTGTTCCAATGTTAAAAGAATCTTTAAACACCAATTTGCCGTTACCAAAAAAAGTAAGTTCTGTGCTACCACCGCCAACATCAATGTATAAATAAGAATGCGCTGAGTCTAAATTTTCAGCAAAATGATTCTCATAAATAAATGAAGCTTCATCGCTTCCCGAAATAATTTCGATATCAATTCCCGTTTCTTTCTTAACCAACTCAATAATCTCATTGCCGTTAGTAGCATCACGCATTGCCGAAGTAGCGCAGGCTTTTAAATATTTAACTTCAAAGGCATCTTTTAAGTTAATAAAAGCCTTCATGGTAGATAAAAGCAAATCAGTTTTATGGGGAGATATTTTTCCGGTTTCAAAAACGTCGAAACCCAATCGCAGCGGCACCCGCGTTAGTAATACCTTGTTGAAAGAGGCCTTGTTATTTTCGTCGACACTTACCTCTGAGATGAGTAGCCTTGCTGCGTTACTTCCAATATCAATTGCTGCGAGTTTCACCAGGGGTATATTTTTTCTTGAGGAGATAATTATAGGTTTCTATTTGAGAACGTATTTTTTTAGTATTTCCATTTTCCACATATTCATTTGATAACTCATTATCAAGAATACGCGCTTTTACATTATCCTCCAGTTGAATTTCAAGTATTTCTTTTAGCTCCTGCTGAATACTTTTATCATAAATAGGACACGCCGCTTCTATACGATGGTCGATATTTCTAACCATCCAATCCGCTGATGAAATAAAGACTCTTTCTTTTCCATCATGATGAAAAATCATAATCCGCGCATGCTCAAGATATTCATCAACAATACTAATTGCTTTAACTTTTTTCTTAAATTTTTTATTTTCAGTGAACATGCAGCAAATGCCTCGGATGATCATCTTTATTTTTACACCCGCTTTTGCGGCGTCGTATAATTTTAAAATCAACTCCTCATCGCTAAGCGAATTTAATTTTAAAGTGATAGCAGCATGGTTGCCATCATTGGCGCTCTTTATTTCTTTATCTATTAGAAGATTAAGGTGTCTTCGCATGGAAACCGGGCTTACAATTAATCTTTTGCAGTCTTTCAATACCTGTATATTCTTAGGATTTTCAAGGTAACTGAACATTCGGTTTACATCTGCCATAATGTGCCTGTTGCTTGTAATAAGACAGGCATCGCCGTACAAGCCAGCGGTTCGTTCATTTAAATTTCCTGTGCTCACAAATCCAAAATGTACCGTATGATTATTTACCCTTTTTTTAATGAGACAAAGTTTGGCGTGCACTTTTAAATTAGGCAAGCCGATAAAAACTTTTACACCGGCTTCTTCCAATCTTTCTTTCCATTCAAGATTCGCTTCCTCGTCAAACCTCGCCCTGAGCTCAAGAATAACAGTTACCGATTTGCCATTTCTAACAGCATTGGTAAGGGCGTTAATTATATTAGATCGCGTTGCCAGGCGATAACACGTTACTTTAATGCTTACCACATCAGGTGCAATCGCCGCTTCTCTTAATAAATCAATTAAAGAATCAAAAGAATGATAAGGAAAATTCAGAAGAACATCTCTTTCCAAAATGATTTTGGTAACACTGTTCGCATTTTGTAATAAAGGATGTATAAAAGGTTTTTTTCTTGGATTTTTTCTTTCAAAAACAGACTCTGGAAAATCTATGAAATCTTTAAAGTTATGAATGCGGCCTCCTGAAAGTATATTGTCTTTGTTAGATAATCCTAATCTTTTTATAAGATAATTTAAAAGTAAACTATCAATGTCTTTATCAAATATGAAACGTACAGGTTTTCCTTTTTTTCGGTTTTTCAGCCCCTTTTCTATCTTCTGAATAAAAGATGTTGAAACATCATTGTCAATATCAATTTCCGCATCTCTTGTTACTTTTATAATGTTGGAGGAGAAAGTATCGTAACCGAAATAAGAAAAAATATTGGGTAGGCAGAACCTGATAATATCTTCCAGCAAAATGATGTAGCTTCCTTCTCCTGTAGACGGTAATATGATAAATCTTGGAAGCCTCGCCGGGACGGAAACCAAAGCAAACCTTGACTGGATGCTGCCATCTGCTTTAGAAAGTTTACAGGCAAGATAGATAGATTTGTCGTTAAGCGTCGGGAAAGCCTGGATGCTTTCGATCATTAAAGGAACGATGTTGCTTCTTACGCTATCATTGAAAAACGAAACAATAAACTTCTGCTGTTCACGATTTAATTGTTTTTCTGTAACTAAAAATATCTTTTGATTCTTAAGTTCGGCAAGGATGTTTGTCCATGTGCGGTTAAACTGGTTCTGCTGACTTGTTACAATTGTATTTATTTCTTCGAGAATACTTTCCGGGGATTCCTCAATATGCATATTCTGCTTGTTCCCCAACACAATCATACGGCGCAAAGTGGCAACCCGCACCCTGAAAAATTCATCAAGATTGCTGGAAAAAATTCCAAGAAATTTAATTCGTTCCTTAAGCGGTACCGACTCGTCACCGGCTTCTTGCAGCACTCTGCCATTAAATGCCAGCCAGCTAATATCTCTCACTATCGTTTTGCGTTTATCCATAACCGTTATTTGCTAAGCATTTTTCATTTTCTCAATTATTCCTGTACTCGAAAAGCCTGCTTCCAAAGGAATTATTTTTACAGCGCCTCCATTGTCAGTTACCTCACGCGCGCCCACAATTGTTTCCGGGGTATAATCGCCGCCTTTAATTAGCACATCGGGCATTATGTTTTTGATTAATTGAAGTGGTGTGTCTTCGTTAAAAACAATAACTGCGTCTATCATTATTAAAGAAGCTAATATTATGGAACGGGATTGCTCGTTGTTTACAGGGCGGCCAGGGCCTTTTAATCCTTTTACTGACGCATCGCTGTTTACACCTACAATAAGCACGTCTGCAAATGACGCCGCCTCTGCTAAAACCTTTATATGTCCTTCATGTAAAATGTCAATCACACCGTTAGTAAACGCAATCGTTTTATTTATAAGCCGCCACCATTTTACCTGCGTTTGTAATTGGGCGGAAGAGAAAATTCTGTCATTTATTTTATCGCTTTGTTTCACCTGAATTTTTATTGTTGTAAAGTAATAATACAAAACTTAATAATCCGAAAATAAGAACGATAGCAGTGGTTACGCCCCAGATAAGCCAACCAAAAGATATATTATCAATTGAATATATTAAAAGTACTTGTTGTATTGCCACGGGAAAAGCACCAATGCCACCGGGTGCTACAATCATCGCTAATGTTGCCAATGAAAGTACACTAAAAGCTGCACCAATGCCGAGGCCGCTTGTCGCTGCAAGCGCGCTGAAACCAATATAAATCTGAAGCAAATACATTGACCAAATAAATACGGAATGCAAAATAAATACACCCCTCTTTTTAAGGCGAAGTATTGAAGTGAAACCTTCTTTTAACCCGATGTGAATTCCTTTTATTTTAATTATGTGACGGTGATGCGCGTAATTTTTTAAAATCCATCGAAATAAAATAATAAGTAGTAACCCGGTAATTGAAAGAGCCAATAATATTTGCCACCAGGGGAAGTGAGTACTATTTTTTGAAATTTGAAGCACCCTGCTTTTTATAAAGTCACTTACCTTATTAAATTGGATACTAATAGTAAAAATAACTAACAGAAAGTAGCAGAATAAGTCAAAGACTCTTTCGACCAGTATCGTTCCTATTAATTTATTTACCGGAATTTTTTCGTATCGGCTAAGAAGTGTACATCTTAGAATTTCGCCAGCCCTTGGAACAAATGTATTCGCAAAATATCCGCACATCACTGCGTAAAAAGTATTCGCTGTAGATGGATGATAGCCCATTGGTTCGATCATTATTTTCCATCTCATTGCCCTGCTGATATGACTTAGGATTGCGAGTATTGTAATGGGGATAATAATGAGATAATTCGCGTGAATCAGTGACTCGCGAAATTGCAACTTTTGCAAGTCAGTCATTTTTCCCAACTGCCACCACATTAGAAAAATACCGATGCCCAGGAAAATAAGATATTTTAATACAGCGTATATTTTTCTTTTCATAAGTGATTACAAGATAACAAAGAGATTTAACATGGGTTTGCCACCAATATGTTATCGATCAACCTGACCTTATTTAAAAATGCGGCAACTAAAATTATGTATTCTTCTTCATGTTCACATGTATAGTCTTCAATTATTTCAAGGTTTTCACTTTTTGCAAGCTCCAGGTAGTCGACTTTAAAGCTGGCCTTGTCTAACTGCACAATCGCTTCTTTTTTTAAGCCCAAAAAACTCCCTGGAGAAAGATTATTATTAATTTTTTCCAATGCTGAATGTAACATGGAGGCGGTATTATTTTCTGTGGCCGTTAGTCTTAAATTTCGGCTACTCATGGCAAGGCCATTTGGCTCGCGGAGGATGGGACATAGAACAATTTTGATTTCTTTACCCATAATATGAATAAGCTTTTTTATGACCAGGAATTGCTGATAATCTTTTTGGCCAAGAATTAGGAAGTCGGGGCTAATGATATTAAGCAACTTTTCAACAACGAGACATACTCCTTGAAAATGTCCCGGCCTGAATTTTCCTTCAAGAATTTCTTCAAGGTAATCCAGTTCGAAATAACGCGATTTTGATGCTACATCAGGATATATTTCTTTCTCAGAAGGCATAAATAAAATGTCGCATCCATTTTCTTCTAACAGCAAAATATCGTTTTCAATATTAGATGGATATTTATTATAATCCTCTACGCTGTTGAATTGTGCCGGATTTACAAAAATACTGCAAATAGCAACGTCGCTTATTTCCCTGCACTTTTTCAGTAATGATAAATGGCCTTCATGCAGAGCACCCATTGTTGGCACAAATCCTATTGTTTTCCGGTTTTTTTTTATCTCACCCAGGTAAGATTGTAAATCTTCAGAATGCTTAAGTATAATCATAGTTGGGTTGAAGTATGCCTCAACATTGGGTTTAACGTGTCATAACAAAAAAAAATTGTAACTTCGCCGCCTGTTAAAAAAAACTGTCAAAGCTAATTTAACTATTCGCAAATGTCAACAAAGAAAAGAATTTTATTTATTGCAAACGAAATGTCTCCTTATCTCGAAATGACAGAGTTTGCAGAAATTGTAAATAAGCTTGCAGTTAAATCAAATGAAAGCGGCATGGAAGTTCGCTGCATCATGCCCCGTTTCGGAATTATCAATGAACGCAGGCATAGGCTTCATGAAGTGGTCAGGCTTTCAGGAATCAATATTTCGATAGATGGCGATGACTATCCGTTGGTCATCAAAGTGGCTTCACTTCCTAACGCAAGATTACAAATCTATTTCCTCGACAATGAAGATCTTTTTAAAAGAAAAACACTCTTCCATGATGAAAATGAGAAATGGTTTCCCGATAATGTTTTGAGGACTGTTTTGTTTTGTAAAGGAGCTTTGGAAACTGTAAAAAAATTCGGATGGCCTCCTGATATTATTCATTGCAGCGGTTGGATGACCGGACTGATACCAATGTACATTAAAACTGCCTACAAAAGAGAACCAGTTTTCAGCAATTGCAAAATCATTTATACAATTGGGCAAAATACGTTTAAAGAAAAGCTCGGCTCAGATTTTATCAGGCTTGCTACCATCAATTCAAATATAAAGGAAAAGGATATGGAGCCTTTTAAAGATGGTAATAATGTAGCGATGTTTAGGGGTGGCGCAACCTACGCGGACGCGATTACATTTGGTGCTGAAAAAATAGATAAGAAACTTGTGGAGGAATTTAGCAAAGTGAAAGGGAAGAAGGTTTTAAAATATGATGCAGCGTCTGACCTGTCAGAATATTTGCAATTATATACAGACCTTACTTCAAAATGATATTTTAAATCTGCACGTATTAGTGTTGCCGAAGGTTTTTTCCTTTTCAACAATTTGAAATCGATCTTTAATTATAGCCATTCTTATTTGTGTAATTTCATTTAAGTATTATAAGTAACCCACGCAAAAAATGCATTTTGTTCAATCAATGTGAAGCCATAATTTTGCGGCTCAAAATAAAAAATAATTATGCCCTATTTATTTACGTCCGAATCTGTGAGTGAAGGACATCCTGATAAAGTTGCTGACCAAATAAGTGATGCATTAATAGATAATTTTCTAGCTTTCGATCCACAAAGTAAAGTTGCTTGCGAAACGTTGGTAACAACGGGGCAAGTAGTATTAGCAGGCGAAGTGAAGTCTAAAGCTTACCTGGATGTTCAGGAAATAGCAAGAGGTGTAATACGTAAAATAGGTTACACAAAAAGTGAGTATATGTTTGAGGCAAATTCATGTGGAATTTTCTCTGCAATTCACGAGCAATCAGCCGACATAAATCAGGGCGTTGATAAAAAGAAAAAAGAAGAGCAAGGTGCAGGAGACCAGGGAATGATGTTTGGTTATGCAACCAACGAAACAGAAAATTACATGCCTTTGGCACTGGATATTGCTCACAGTATATTAATAGAACTTGCAGCATTAAGAAGAGAAAATAAAGAAATAAAATACCTAAGGCCCGATGCCAAAAGTCAGGTTACACTTGAATATGGTGACGATGGAAAGCCGCAAAGAATTGAAGCGATTGTAATTTCAACGCAGCATGATGATTTTGCTACTGAAGAAAAAATGCTGAAGAAAATTTCGGATGATATCAGGAAGATTTTAGTACCGCGGATGAAAAGTAAATACCCTCAGTATGCACATTTTTTTAACGATAAAATTAAGTATCATATTAATCCAACGGGAAAGTTTGTAATAGGTGGCCCACATGGAGATACAGGCCTGACGGGAAGAAAAATAATCGTGGATACTTACGGCGGAAAAGGTGCGCATGGCGGCGGTGCATTCAGCGGAAAAGATCCCAGCAAAGTTGATAGAAGCGCTGCATATGCCGTCAGGCATATTGCGAAAAACTTGGTGGCTGCCGGCGTTTGCGAAGAGGTGTTAGTACAGGTTTCTTATGCTATCGGCGTTGCGCATCCTACAAGTATTTATGTAGATACCTATGGCACTTCGAAATTAAAAATTAATGATGGTGAAATTGCTAAGAAATTAGAAGCAATATTTGATATGCGCCCTTATTTTATCGAGCAGCGCCTTAAGCTTCGCAATCCGATCTACCAGGAAACTGCTTCTTATGGACATATGGGTCGTAAAAATGAAGTCGTAACTAAATCATTTTATTTGCCAAACGGTGCACCGAAGCAAATAAAAGTAGAGTTGTTTACCTGGGAAAAATTGGACTATGTTGACAAAGTAAAAAAGGCATTTGGCATAAAATAAATTGTCGCAAAAAAATTCGAAGCCCTCAGTTTTTGAGGGCTTTTTGTTTACAGCAAATTAATCAGGTAAATTTGAAAAGTGAGACCATACAATAAACCTTTTGTTCAGCAGCACAGGCCAAAAAAGAATCTGTTAATTGGCGGTATTCCTTCTGTGATCGAAGCGCTAAATTCTGGCCAGCAGTTAGAGCGTATTTATTTATTAACCACCGTAAATTCGCTGGAGGCAGAAGAGTTAAGAATTATTGCAGAAAAATTTGGAACGCCTATAAATAAGGTTCCATTTGAAAAATTAAGAAATTTCAATCTTGAAAACCACAATGGTTGTATCGCAATAAAATCTAAAATTCAATACCAAAACCTGCAGGATGTTATTTCATTAGTTGTTGAAAACGGAGAAATTCCATTGCTGTTAATGTTGGATGGAATTACCGATATACGCAACATTGGCGCCTTATCAAGAACGGCTCTTTGCTGCGGCGTACACGTAATTGTTATTCCTGAAAAAGGGGTAGGTGCTTTGAATGAAGATGCCATAGCTACTTCCGCCGGCGCACTGGAAAATATTGCCGTTTGCAGGGTAAAAAGCCTCGTCAACGCTATTGATGAAATGCATTTAAATGGGATAAAAGTTTATGCGAGCGACATGAAAGCAGCGCTAAATGTTTATGATATTGAATTTAATGATCCATGCGCAATAATTCTTGGAAGTGAAGACAAAGGGATTCAGCCCGCTTTATATAAGGCCTGCGATAGTAGGTTTAAAATTCCGATGCAAAAGGATTTTGAATCTTTAAATGTATCCGTAGCTGCCGGAATGATTTTATATGAAGCGATGAAGCAAAGAATGATAAAATAGTTTTTTCTAAAATTATAAGTCGTGGTTGAAAAGGAAAAGCAACTTAAATTAATTGAATGTCCGCGCGATGCCATGCAAGGCTGGAAAGAGTTTATCCCAACAAAAAAAAAGATTGAATACATTAATCAATTACTCCAGGTTGGTTTTGATACAATAGATTTTGGAAGTTTTGTTTCGCATAAAGCCATTCCTCAAATGGCAGATACTAAAGATGTTCTTGAGGGCTTATCATTCCCAACTAACAACACAAAATTATTAGCCATCGTTGCTAATGTTAGAGGCGCAGACGAAGCTGCGCAATGTGACGCTATCAATTATATCGGTTTTCCATTTTCTATTTCTTCCACATTTCAATTTCGAAATACCAACAGCACTATAGAGCAGTCCCTACAAACGGTAAAAGAAATAAAAAGAATTTGTGGTCAAAAGCAAAAGCCGGTAGTATATATTTCAATGGCATTTGGAAACCCGTACCACGATCAATATAACGAAGACATAGTTTTGGAATGGGTTAATAAACTTGTAGGAGAGGGGATTGAAATTATTTCCTTAGCCGATACGGTTGGCATTGCAAAACCGTCCCAAATTGCTTCTTTGATGAGCAAAGTAATCTCAGAATTTCCACAAATAGAAACGGGCGTTCATCTTCATTCAACTCATGCAAATTGGCGCCAAAAAATTGACGCAGCTTTGCAGCAGGGTTGCCTGCGATTTGACGGCGCTTTGAAAGGTATTGGAGGATGCCCGATGGCCAACGATGAATTGGTTGGAAATATTGATTCCGAATTGATGATTCCCCATTTCCACGAGCTTGGTTACTTAAAAAAAATTAATACCAACGCACTTGAAGAGAGTATTAAAATGGCTGCAGAAATCTTTGTTCAATAAATCATTCTATATTTTTTCAATGGAATTAATTCTTCCTTTCAAAGTCACTTTTTTTCCAAAAAAAATCTCTTACACAGATAAAATTCTTTTTATAGGATCTTGTTTTAGCGAAGAAATCGGGGCGAGGATGAGCAACTTAAAATTTGATGTGTTGCAAAATCCAAATGGAATATTGTACGATCCAATCAGTATCTCTTCTGCATTAGATTCTTACATTATTAATGAACCGTATGAAATAAAAGATCTTTTCTTTCAGAATGATTTATGGCACAGTTGGCATCATCATTCTGTTTTTTCAGGCTTAGATAAACAAGAAGTTTTACGTAATATTTTCAATGCGAGGGTCGGGGCGCATCAGTTTTTAAAAAACACTTCCTGGCTTATCATTTCATTAGGAACGTCTTTTAATTACAGTTTGAAGAATGAAAGAATACAAGTTGCGAATTGCCATAAAGCGCCAGCCGGTTATTTTAAAAAAAAATTAATTACTATTGAAGAAACGATTGCTGCTCTTTCCGCATCTATAAATAATCTCCGGGAATTTAATGCTGATCTGAAAATTATTTTTACTATAAGCCCCGTTCGCCATGTGAAAGATGGAGTGGTGGAAAATAACAGGAGCAAGGCAAGGCTTTTAGAAGCTGTTCATTTTATATCAGAAAAATTTCAGGATATATTTTATTTTCCTGCCTATGAATTGATTATTGATGTGTTGCGTGATTACCGTTTTTATAAAAATGATTTGGTGCATCCAACTGATGCAGCGATAGATTTTGTTTTTGAAAGTTTTTGCAATTCATTGCTGGATGAGCCTGGCAAAAAATTGTTGGAGGAAATAAAGCAGGTTGTTGCTGCAAGAAATCATAAACCTTTTCAAAAGGAAAGCGCCGCGCATAAAAATTTCAGGAACACACAACTCGAAAAAATAAATAAAATCTCCGAAAAATTTCCCGGTATTGATTTCACTAAAGAGAAGCAATATTTTGCCGGAGATTAAGAATTAATTAAGATTAAGAATTCGGGCCATCAATACTTTTATTGCTCCAAATTTATCTTTTCATTGAAGGTTATATTATGCTTTTCAAGCTCCTGCAAAACCGGCTCATAAATTTCAGGTAAAACGGGAATATGCAATCCGGTCAATTTTATTTTCTCTTGTAAAATTAATTTCGCGGCTATACCTAACGGTAAGCCAACCGTTTTCGCCATAGCAGTTCTTTTTTGATCATCACCTTTTACAATCAAGGTACTTTTTATTTGTTTTTTTTCGCCTTCAAGTTCGTATTCTATTTCGTGAAGCATCACAATCATGTCCCTATCATTTGGCAGCATGGCCAGCCTTTTTTCCAACAGACCTTGCAACACTAAAGAAGAATTTTGAATGTCGCCTTCCATCTTTTCTGCACTTTGTATTCCCAGGTAATTAAGCTGTTCCTGGAACTCCATTTTGTATTCATCAGCTACAAAATCGTTGCCTTTATTTTTTAACTGGTACCAGTCATTGTAAGTTTTGCAATCTTTAATTTCATCATGATCTTCCAAATCAGTAAGGCCAATATTTACAATCTTATTCCAGCCCCTGCAAAACGAGGGATGCCTTAATGTGGTGCGGACGAAAGTATTTATGCCAGCCAATTCGTAAGTATCGATATAGCTCAATGAATCACGGTTTGGATACCAGGCTAATGGAAATAATCCGGGTACATCCACAGAAGTACAATTATTAAACACATCTTTATAATATACCTTCATAATTTGGCCGTCGGTTTTAAATAGCGCTCCCGAAGAGCCTGCCATTACGATGTTTCCGGGGTTCCATGTTATTTTATAATGCCACGGATTGTCGTCACTTTCCGGTGCAACCAATCCGCCGCAATGCGATTTAAAAGAAGTAATTTTTCCGCCCTGGTTTTTTACCTTGTTAATAATTTTCATGGCACTCATGTGATCAATGCCTGGATCAAGGCCCATTTCACACAAAAAAAGCAGCCCTTTTTCTTTTATTGCTGAACTTAGGTTTTTAATCCTTTCATCAACATAAGAGGCGTTTAAAAGATTTTTGGAATAAGTAAGGCAATCATTGGCCACAAGAAAATGTAAGTGTGGCGGCAACATTGAAATTACAATATCCGCATCCTTAATAAGATAAACTCTTTCGGCTTCAATACTTACATCTGCAGCTACCGCTTCGGCATTCTTACAATTGCTTATTTTAGATTCAGCCAGCAAAGCATCTGCATCGCATAGTAATAATTTCCAGTCATTTTCTTCACAAACAGTACACAAATAATCTATCAGGGAAGTAGCGGATTTTCCTGCTCCAAAAATTAAAATCTTTTTCATTCTTAATTATTTTTCAAAATAAAATCACAATCATTTTTTTGATGCAACCCGTAGGCTAACTTTCAAATCAATATAATATTGATCATTGCATCTTTAAAAGCAAAGGAAAGAAAAATATATAACGGAGCAGGATAATTTAACAGCATCTTTCTTTTCCACAAACAGGCAAAAATAATGGTGAAAAAAAACGAATTTTTTGCGATTTTTTATACGGAAAAACCCTCTTTAAAAAGTATATTTGCCGATAGTTAAAAATTATGGATACAACTGAAGATCAATTGCCTGAAAATACTCCCGGAAGAGGCAGAATTATTCCCGTAAATATCGAAGAACAAATGAAATCCGCTTATATCGATTATTCGATGAGCGTGATTGTTGGCCGTGCTTTGCCTGATGCAAGAGATGGTTTAAAACCTGTACATCGCCGCATTTTGTATGGTATGTATGAGATGGGAAATTTCTACAACAGGCCTTATAAAAAATCCGCGCGTATAGTCGGTGACGTTATGGGTAAATATCATCCGCACGGCGATGCATCGATATATGATACAATGGTACGGATGGCGCAGGATTGGAGCATGCGATATACACTCGTAGATGGGCAGGGAAATTTTGGAAGCCAGGACGGAGATAGCCCGGCTGCTATGCGGTATACCGAGGTAAGGCTGGAGAGAATTGCCGAAACGATGCTCGATGATATTGAAAAAGATACCATTGATTTTCAGCTTAATTATGACGATTCAACAAAAGAACCCGTTGTTTTGCCGACGCGTATTCCACAATTATTACTTAACGGATCAAGTGGAATTGCGGTAGGTATGGCTACCAATATGCTGCCTCATAATCTTACAGAGGTTGTTGACGGATGCCTTGCCTATATTGACGATAAGGAAATTACTATAGATGATCTTATAAAAATTGTGAAGGCACCGGATTTCCCAACCGGTGGAATTATTCACGGTTATGAAGGCGTAAAAGCCGGTCTGCATACGGGCCGCGGTAGAGTGGTTTTGAGAGGAAAAGTAACGGTGGAAACAACAAAGAATGGCCGGGAAAAAATCATCATAACCGAAGTACCTTACCAGGTAAACCGCGATACGCTTACGGAAAAGATCGGGCACCTGATAAACGATAAAATCATAGATGGTGTATCTGATGTAAATAATGAAAGCAATAATAAAGAAGGAACACGCATAGTTATTGAGCTAAAGAAAGATGTGATTGCCCAGGTTGTAATCAACCATTTGTATAAACACAGTGAGCTCCAAACTTCATTTGGTATCAATAATGTCGCTCTTGTAAAAGGAAGGCCGAAAATTTTAAATGTAAAAGACCTCATCCGCGAATTTGTTGATTTTCGCCATGAAGTAATTGTAAGAAGAACAAAATTTGAACTAAAAAAAGCCGAAGAAAGAGCGCATATACTTGAGGGTTATCTTATAGCTCTTGATAACCTGGATGCCGTTATTTCTCTAATAAGAAATTCATCAACGCCTGACGTTGCGAAGGACGGATTGATGACAAACTTTGCCATGAGCGAGATTCAGGCAAAAGCGGTTCTTGAATTAAGGTTGCAGCGCCTTACCGGCATGGAGCGGGATAAAATTAAAAAGGAGCATGAAGAAATAATGGCGCTCATCGGCCGTCTTAAAGAAATTCTTGGAAATGAAAGTATGCGTTTCCAAATTATTAAAGATGAACTAAAGGAAATAAAAGACAAATTTGGTGATGAACGCAAAACAGAAATCACATACCTCGCTGATGAAATAAGCATGCAGGATTTGATAGAAGAAGAAGATGTGGTTGTAACCATTTCACATTTAGGATACATCAAAAGAACTTCTGCTACAGAATATCGCCAGCAGCGCAGGGGAGGAAGAGGAGCGAAGGGCAGCAGTACAAGGAATGAAGATTATATTGAGCATCTTTTTGTTGCGTCTACGCATCATACTTTATTATTTTTTACTGAAAAAGGAAAATGCTTCTGGTTAAAAGTTTATGAAATCACGGATGGAGATAAGCAAAGCAAAGGACGAGCGCTGCAGAATTTAATGCAGATTCCGGCTGACGATAAAGTAAGGGCAATCATAGATATTAAAGACCTTCAGGATGAAGAATACATTAATAATAATTACATTGTGTTGTGTACCAGGAAGGGAATTATTAAGAAAACCCGGGTAGCTGATTTCTCAAGGCCGAGACAAAACGGGGTAAATGCAATCACAGTTAATGAAGGTGATCATTTGCTGGAAGCGTGCCTCACTGATGGCAAGCAGGAAATTATGATGGCCCTTAAGAGTGGCCGTGCTATTAGGTTTCCTGAAGAAAAAGTAAGGCCGACCGGTAGAGGGGCAATTGGAGTTTTTGGAATTTCGGTTGAAAAAGAATCCGACGAAGTGGTTGGTATGATTTGTGTAAATAGTGATGATCCTAACGTAAGTGTGCTGGTTGTAAGCAGCAAAGGTTTTGGAAAACGAACTGCTGTGGAAGAATACAGAATTACGAACAGGGGAGGCAAAGGAGTAAAGACCATCAACATTACAGAAAAAACGGGCTCACTTATTGGCTTGTTGAATGTAGATGAGACGCAGGATTTGATGATAACCTGTAAATCGGGTGTAACGATTCGCACTTCGATTGCCACGATCAGGGAAGCAGGCAGAGCCACACAGGGCGTTAAACTTATAAGGCTTGATGAAGGGGATGAAATTGCAGCCATAACAAATTTGGATGACCGGGAAGATGAGGACATAAATGACGAGTTAATAAACGCAGAAGGAGTTGATGACCAATCCGGGGATGTGAGTGATGATGGAAAAGCCAATGAAAATGAATCTTCAAATGACGCAGAAACTGAACCTGAAAATCAATAAATAAACAAAAATGAAAAAATTAATTTTCTCTTTATTATTCACATTTGCGGTATCGTTGATATTTGCCCAGGATCTTAAAAAGGCAAAATCATACCTGGACAGTAAGCAACTTGATAAAGCAAAAACTGAAATTGATGCCTATGTTGCAAAGTCGCCAAATGATGGTGAAGGCAATTACATGAAGGCTAAAATTTACGAGCAAATTGCCGCGAGCGACCAGGCTAAAACGCTTTATAGCGGCGATGCCCGGCAGGAAGCTTTGGATGCGTTCAAAAAAGCAATGGCTGATTCGACCAATACTAAAGTGACCCTTTTGGCGATTAAAGATCAATATGCACCGGTATTTAATTTATATACCGGGTATTATGAAGCAGCAGCAAACGCCTTCAATGCCGCTGCGCCCTCAGGCAGCAAGCCAGGCTTTGAAGATGCCATGAATCTATTTATAAAAGCTAACAATGTTGGCCATTACATAGCTGAAAAAAAATGGGCAAAAATTGCCGATGTTGATACTACGCTTGTACTAAACATTGGTAAAGCTGCGCTCAACGCAGGAAAAACTGATGTGGCATTGACTTACTTTACTAAAATTGCTGATGCCAACATAAACGGCACAGTCAACGGCGGCGCTGCTAATAACGCGTTTGAACTTCCATACCAATGGCTTCTTTTGCATTATAAAGATGCGAAAGACGAGACGAACATGATGAAATATGCGAACCTTGGCAAAAAACTTTTCCCGAATGACGATTATTATGATCTTGTTCTGATCGATTATTATCGTGATAAAAAGGACAATGATGCCTTATTTGCCAAGTATGATGAATTGGTTACGAAGCGCCCTGATAGCCTGATGTATCATTTTAATTACGCTAACGACATATTCGGATATATATACAATGGCGATGCAGGAGTAGAGGTGAAAAATAAAGAAGCGCTTATGAAAACTTTGGGTGACCAAATTGAAAAAGCCTATAAAATAAATTCGAATGATGTAATAACGAACTGGCTGTATTCCCAGTATTATTATAACCAGGGTGTGGATATAAGAGACGTTGCAAATAAAACAAAAGGCACAAAGCCCGAAGATGTGAAGAAGAAAGCTGATTTGAATGCGCAGGCGAAAGATGATTTCAATAAGTCAATTCCTTACGGCGAAAAGGCGCTTGCAAAGTTGGAAGAAGCAGGCTATAAAAAGTCTGACAAGTCTCGTTATAAATCAATTACAGATCTTATGCAAAAGATTTACCAGAGCCTGAACCAAAATGATAAAGTGAAGGAGTACCAGGCAAAATACGATGCTTCTGATGCGAAGTTTGCAAACTAATAATTTAAAAACAATTATATCTGACAGAAGCCTGGAGAATTTTCTCCGGGTTTTTTTGTGCGATTGAAAATTTTTTCTGCTTTGCAAATAATAAAACGATTTCATGTAACGTTTATTTATCGTGCTTGACTTATGAACGAGCATCTGAAACTATAGGGCCTCCGTAACAGGAGGCTTTTTTATTAGAGGAATGTCCAGGAATGATGTCTCGCAATGAAAGGCAATTTTTTTGGAGATAGATTAAGTGAATGAGGGAAATGTTGGTTTAAGTATGATATGCTTAAAAGTGGTTTGGAAGGGAATTATGTTAAGTAGATTGATTTAACGGCATGAGTAAAAGATTCTAAATCGGTTAAATTATAGGCTGGATTTGCACATGGAGGAAGTGGCCTAGCTATTTTTATTTACGCGCAATATTAATGCGTTTGCTTACAGCGATTTTTTGAGCAAGGTTATGACATCTCGAACGACGAAGCATTTCTACCCTCTTTCTTGAACGATAGCAGCATGTAATTCATATAAATTACTAAGATGTTTTCTAAATCTGAGAATGTTTTTATAGAATGGTATTAATGCAATCTTATCAATTTTTAATTTTCCTTTTTCAATCCAATTAAATATTATAAAACTATCGTCCAATTGTTTTTCGTCGAACTGACTATAACCATGCGCGAGCATGTTTCTGTATTTTAGTAACTCTTTCATTGCGTCAAACTCTACTAAAAATCGGTTATAGTAACCTTCATTATAGGCTTTTAACGCCTTTTTGCATCTATTTAATTTTTTGCCCATTTCATAAGGCAACCTCATAAATAATGCGTCTCTTTTTTCTTTATCTGGTTCCTCACATTTCATAATCATGTGTGAAATAACAACATCAAAATCACACGCCACAGTTATAAACAAGCCGCGAACCTTGGCTTCGCTACCAAACATATTTAAGGCAAATGGGTAATCTCTATCATTCATAAAATCTACTTATTTATTGATCTTACTTTTAAGTTAATCGGTATCAAGATAAACAGTAAAAAACAGAAGCGCGGCTTTTTTTCTTTCTCTTTCAAAGCCTTGCTGTGTGCGCCTATTTAACATAATATAAATTATAGGAAAATTTGTAACTTAGAATTAAGAATAATCGAACAAGTCACACAATAGTAAAACATAGTTAATTTTATATATTAATCCCTATAAAAAACCAATCAACATTATCTTGACATAAATTCGCAAAAAAATAACCCATAAAATATTCTTACAATGAGTAAAGTTTTTGATTACGTAGTGATTATAAGTTCTAAAGGAGTTGAAAAGTTTGAAAGCCTGGTTAAAGAAAATATACGCCTTGGCTGGCAGCCGAT
>JBDTKB010000228.1:0-12261 GCA_039935555.1 Ginsengibacter sp.
TTGGGGGTATTGATTTAAAGCAATTGCTTTTTGACGGACAAGTATTTGTTGGGCTTTTAGCGAGGAAAGAAATAATTCATAATTCCCAATTAGCGGCGGATGTAACTAAAGAACAGATAAAAGCGAATGTTTACAAAATCTATTACCAGTTGGTGGTTGGGCGAAGACAGATTGGAACCATAAACGCAAATATTGACAACTACGAGAAGTTATTGCATGATACAAAGGAGATCTATAAAAATGGTTTTGCGGAAAAATTGGATGTTGATAAAGTACAGGTGCAGTTGAATAATTTGGAAACGCAAAAATTGAAAGCTCAAAACCAAATTGATGCAGGCCTGGCAGGGTTGAAGTTTTTAATGAATATGCAGCAAAAAGATAGTTTACTTCTTACAGACACTTTATCTGACGATGAAATAAAATCTAACATTCTTGACGAAGCTTATAATTACCAGGATCGCAAAGAATACCAGCAGCTTGAATCTGCCGTTAGACTTGGCTCATATAATGTGAGAAGGTATCAATTAAGCAAAATACCCACGCTTTCTTTTGAAGCCAATTACAGTAAAAGCGCCCAGCGAAACCAGTTTAATTTTACAAAGGGGCCTTATTTTACTTCGTCATTTTTAGCGCTCCGCTTAAACATTCCCATTTTTGAAGGAGGTGCTACAAACGCAAAAATTGCGGAGGCAAAGTTATCGATGCTCAAAACGAGTAACAGTCTGGAACAATTGAAATCCTCGATAGATAATGACGTAGCGCAATCCCGGATAAACCTTAAATCTGCTTTAATAACAATGGATAGCCAGAAAAAAAATATTGAGCTGGCGCAACAAGTTTACAATTCAACCAAATTAAAATATGAGCAGGGCCTTGGAAGCAACCAGGAAATAAATACAGCACAAACTGACCTGGTAACTGCTCAAAATAACTATTACAACTCACTATATGATGCAATTATTGCGAAGATTAATTACCTGCAGGCTGCGGGCAAACTTTAAAAACAATCACTACCTAATTAATTAAATACAATGCAAAAATTAACCAGACTAAGCTTTCTAATATTATTTCTTGCCGTAGCGTCATCGTGTGGTAATACTAATAAAAAAGAAGGAGGTGGAAGCATAAGCGACGAAAAAGCTGACTTGCAAAAACTTAAAAGTGACAGGCAAAATCTTGATGTGAAGATTGATGTTTTGGAGAAAGAAATTGCCAAAGTTGATACAACAGGAGGTGTAAAAGAAACTCCAAAGCTCGTATCTATCGAGCCACTGAAATTGCAGGATTTCAAGCATTACCTCGACCTTCAAGGCGTTGTTGATCCCCGTAATATTTCTTACGTAACTCCCAAAACTTCAGGATTGATCACTTCAATTTTGGTAAAACAAGGCGAGCATGTTTCTAAGGGACAACTCGTTGCCAGGCTTGATAATAGCATTGCTACGCAAAACGTTTCGGCAATTAAACAACAATTAGTGAGCATACGCGCCCAGTTGGAACTTGCCAAATCAGTTTATCAGAGACAACAAAATCTTTGGGACCAGCACATTGGTACCGAAGTATTGTTATTGCAGGATAAAACAAATGTAGAATCACTTGAAGGGCAATTAAAAGCCGTACAGGCACAAGTGAATTCAGCACAGACACAGGCAAATCAAAGTAATGTTTACAGCGATGTAAGTGGAACCGTAGACGAAATTACCGCGCATGTAGGAGAGTCTTTCACTCCCGGAGTTGGTTACATTAAAATTGTGAACACCAGCGATCTCAAGATTACCGTGACTGTGCCTGAAAATTATGCTTCAAAAATTGCAAAAGGAACAGCGGTGGAAGTTGAGATACCTGATATTAATAAAACTTTCAGCAGTACTATTTCATTTCTCAGCCAATCAGTAGGTGCAAATTCACGCGGCCTTAGCGCAGAAGCAAAAGTGCCTGCAGGTATGAATTTGAGGCCAAATCAAATTGCCCTTATTAGAATTCTTGATTATTCTGCAACCAATACAATTGTAATTAATGTAAATACTTTACAAAATGATGAAGATGGAAAATTTGTATTGGTAGCCGCTAAAGAGGGTAACAAGTTAATCGCCAGAAAACGTAAAGTAGTTATTGGAGAATTATACGGCGATAAGATTGAGATAAAGCAAGGATTGAAAGAAGGAGATGAATTAATAACCCAAGGCTACCAGTCAATTTATGATGGACAATTAATCACCACCGAAACTGCCTGATACCTGTATTAGTATTTGAAAAAATCAAAGTATTTCTTATGAGTGTAATGGAAAATATAAAGGGGAAGTTTAAAGAATTCGGGCCAACAAGCTGGTCTATTAGAAATAAAACGTCCATCTACCTGCTGATCATTTTCGTATCCTGCATTGGTATCTACCAGTTTGCTACTTTACCAAAAGAACAGTATCCGGATATAGTAATTCCTACCATATTTGTGCAAACTATTTATGTTGGTAATTCACCGCGCGACGTGGAGAATTTAGTTACAAGGCCGATTGAAAAGCAATTAAAAGGAATTACCGGCGCGAAAATAAATAAGATCACGAGTACATCCTTGCAGGATTATTCTGCCATAACTGTTGAATTTGAAACGGATGTACCCAAGGAAGTCGCCCTGCAAAAAACAAAGGACGCGGTTGATAAGGCTAAGATTGATTTACCTACCGACCTTACTGAAGATCCCAAAGTGCAGGAGTTAAATTTCAGCGAACAGCCGATTATGTTTGTAAACATCAGCGGTGATTATAACATGATGGCGCTGAAAAAAATTGCTGATGATGCAAAAGATAAATTGGAAGAAATATCACAGTTAACAAGGGTAGATATTGTGGGTGCTCCGGAAAGAGAGTTCCAGATAAATGTGGACAATTATAAAATGCAAAGTGCCAACATTACTTTTGATGATATCGCCAACGCGGTTCAAAGAGAAAACGCCGATATCTCTGGCGGGTTGCTTGATGTTGGAAATATGAAAAGGACACTGCAGGTAAAGGGGCAGTTTAAAAGTGCTTTTGATATCGAAAAAATAATTATCCGCAATACGGGTGGGGCGCCAATTTATTTAAAGGATATTGCCCAGATTAAAGATACAGTAAAGAATAGTGAAAGTTATGCGCGTTTAAACGGAAAAAATGTTGTTACATTAAACATCATAAAAAGGTCGGGTGAAAATTTAATTGAAACTTCTGATGAAGTAAAAAAGACCGTAGAGGAAATGAAAGGGAATATTTTTCCTTCTAATTTAGATGTAGTTATTACTGGTGATACCAGCCGCGCTACGCGAACCTCCTTTAACGACCTTGTAAATTCAATTGCGATCGGATTTATTTTGGTGTTGTTTGTACTTATGTTTTTTATGGGAGTTACTAACGCGTTCTTTGTTGCGCTTTCGGTTCCACTAAGTATGTTCGTTGCCTTCTTATTTCTGCCCGCAGCGGCATTAATTACAGGCTCTGACGTTACTTTGAATTTCATGGTGCTTTTTGCCTTGCTCTTTGGGCTTGGAATTATTGTGGACGATGCCATTGTGGTTATAGAAAATACGCATAGGATATTCGTTGAAAATAAAGGTAAAATATCAACCGTCACTGCTGCGAAAATGGCTGCCGGTGAGATTTTTCTCCCGGTTCTTTCAGGAACGCTAACAACCCTTGCTCCATTTTTTCCACTGCTGTTCTGGCCCGGAATTATCGGGAAATTTATGATCTATCTGCCAACGATGCTCATATTTACGCTAACAGCGTCGCTCGTGGTTGCCTTCATTATGAACCCGGTTTTTGCTGTAGATTTTATGAATCATCCTGATGAAGGAGTAAAAAGAAAGTCTGATGTATTTAAACGCCCCGCATTTTGGATTCTATTGGTTGGTGGAATTCTTTTCGACCTGGCGCATATACCTTTTTTAGGAAACATCCTGATTCTACTCTCTTTATTTGTAGTCATAAATACTTATTTATTTGATGGCCTTATTCATAAATTTCAAAACAAAGTTTTGCCAGCTATAATGCAGCGCTATGAAACGCTTTTAAAATGGGCACTTGCACGTTGGCGGCCTGTGTGGCTCCTTTTAGGAACTTTTGGCTTATTGATATTTTCGGGAATATTTTTTGCCCTGAGGCAGGTACCCGTTGTGTTTTTTCCAAAAGGCGATCCCAATTTTATTTATGTCTATTTGAAGATGCCGGTTGGTACCAGCGTCGATTATACAGATTCCATAACCAAAACTTTAGAGAACAGAGTTACAAAAGTGCTGGAGCCAAATGGTCAGCCAAACCCAATTGTGGAGAGTATCATTTCTAATGTGGCTGTTGGTGCTTCTGACCCAAGCAGCGGCGACCGAAGCACGCAACCAAACCTGGGAAGAGTGCAGGTTTCATTTGTGGAATACGAAAAGCGTCATGGAAAATCTACAGAGCCCTATCTTGATTCTATAAGAAATGTGGTGAAAGGAATTCCGGGTGCACAGATTGCTGTAGCGCAGGAAGCAAGTGGCCCGCCAACTGATCCTCCAATAAATATTGAAGTGCAAAGTGAAGATTTTGATAAGCTTACTTCCACTGCTAAAGCATTAAAATCTTATCTCGATAGTATACAAATTCCTGGTGTTGAAGAATTGAAAATGGATGTGGATCTTACCAACCCGGAAATTACACTTACGGTTAACCGTGAGCGTGCCTTATCGGCTGGCGTTTCTACGTCACAAATCGGGCAGCAATTACGTACGGCATTATTTGGCCGCGAGGTTTCTAAAATAAAAGATGGCGAAGATGAATATAAAATTCAATTAAGAAATAGCGAAGTACAAAGACAAAGTCTTTCTGAATTGTTGAATATGAAAATCGTATTTCGCGACCAGTCTGCAGGTGGAGCCGTAAAGCAAATTCCAATTAGTACTTTGGTAGATGTGGATTACACCAGCACTTATGGAAGTATTAAAAGAAAAAATGTAAAGCGTGTGATCACTTTATTTTCGAATGTGCTTACTGGTTATACACCGACTGAAGTAAATAAAAAAATTACGGCAGCGTTAGACAACTTCAATAAAAAGGAAGATGGCGTTAATATTACGCAAACAGGAGAAGGTGCGCAACAGGCTGAGACCGGTGCCTTCCTTTTTAAAGCATTGTTGATTGCGCTGATGCTCATTCTCCTGGTTTTGGTATTGCAGTTTAATTCTGTCGGTAAATCGGTAATCATTTTAACCGAAATCATCTTCAGTGTTATTGGTGTACTCCTTGGGTTTGGAATTACAGGCATGGAAGTCTCGGTTGTGATGACTGGTATTGGTATTGTAGGGCTGGCGGGCATTGTAGTAAAGAATGGTATTTTAGTAATTGAGTTTGCCGATGAATTACGCGGACGCGGAATGAAAACAAGAGAAGCAGTAATTCAAGCTGGCAAAACGAGAATTATTCCGGTCATGCTAACGGCCTTAGCCGCCATACTTGCACTCATTCCTTTAGCGATCGGCTTCAACATTAATTTTGTTACCCTGTTTTCCGATCTTAACCCGCATATATTTTTTGGCGGAGATAGTGCAAGATTCTGGAAGCCACTTGCATGGACCATTATTTTTGGTTTAGCCTTTGCATTTTTTATGACGCTGATTATGGTGCCAAGCATGTACCTCATTGCCGAGAGATTAAGAAGGCCAATGCGCAGGCAATTTGGTGGCAAGTGGATATCAATGCTTGGTATTCCTCCGCTAACGATATTATTTATGCCATTAATGTTAGTGACCATGCTTCGTCATCGGGCAAGGGCTGCAAGATTAAAAAGAAAAATGGCTAATAAGTATGATGAAAGGTGGACCGGTAGCTGGTTCTAACTAAATAAAGACTAAACTTAAAACCTGCAGCATTAATTTGCCTTCAGGTTTTTTTATGCAGCAAAGCTTCTTTAAGAATTTTGTGTACTTGGGAAGAGATTTAAGCAGTTTAACTTTTTCCACTTCGGTTGTTTTCCATAAAAAACTATTATGGTATAATACTGAAAAATGGTTGGTAAAATCTTCTGTAATTATTGATGGGTAAGGGTTTGAATAAAGTTTAGTGAAACCGGTTTCAGTAAACTTTTATTCGTTTTAAAAAAATCCAAAATTTGAGTTTTTTTAGCTATTAGGCAATCCAATAATCAGTTACAATACAATTTTTTTTAAAACAAACCACCAACCATTATTCAGTACATTACCACTATTATGCGCTTGGTTTAAAATATCACAGCCTTCTGTAAATTTCCCTTCTGTGGCCAACATCAATTACGACAATGGTTACAATGTTATCATGAATTTCATAAATGATTCTGTAATTACCAGAACGAATACGGTAAGCGTTTATGCCTTTTAATTTTTTATAACCTGTCGGTCTGGGATTCGCAGCTAATGAAGCAATGGAATCTCTTATAGCCGGAAGATTCGAAGGATTAATTTTTGCAATATTCTTTAAAGCGTATTTTTCAATGACAAGATTGTACATTGAAAATTATTTTTTCTTAGCTGCTATTGGCGCAAACGCTTTGTCAAAAGGAATGCAATCGCTTTTCTGTTTTTTAGCTTTCTTGTAAGCTTTTATATCGTCCATTTCTTCTATAATTTCAAGCATCTTTTTATATTGGGAAATAGGAATTTGTACGGCAAGAGTTTTGCCTTTTTTATCAACCAAAATTTGCTCATCAAAACTCATAGTAAAAATCTTCTTTCAAATTTACTTTTTATTTTTAAAATTTCCCTCTTGTTTTATTTATTCGGCTAAATAATATTCTGAAGTGCTTAAAAACTTTGACAGAAAATATCAAGTTATTTCCAAACTGATTTGGTGTATTATTATACAGCTAAGCTATATTATTTGCCTGCAGGTTTTTTTTATGCAATTTGGCGTCTTCAAAAAGATATTTAAAACAATTTAATCAACATATTTTTAAAGTATTTACAAAAAAATCTCTTTACATTTAATAATACGAATGCTTTATCAATTTGCCGGACTCAGATTAAATCTGTTAGGCTCAAATCTTTTACAAAATTTATTTTATGCAAAACAAAAAACATTCATCTACACGAAGAAATTTTATTAAAAATATAACCGGTACCACGCTGGCATTGGGCGCAGGATCATTGGCTTCTTTCGCGGCACAGGAAAAAAATGAAGCCCTGATTTTACAATATCAAAAACATTTTTCTTCTAATGATAAAATAAGAGTTGCTGCAATAGGCATGGGAATCATGGGAAATAACAACGCAAATGCGGCATTGCATGTGCCCGGCGTGGAGTTAGTTGCTGTTTGTGATTTGTATACCGGAAGACTTGAAAGGGCAAAGGAACTACATGGTAAAGATCTTTTTGTAACGAATGATTATCGTAAAATATTAGCCCGTAAAGATATAGATGCAGTCATCATTTCCACCTGCGATCAATGGCATGCACGCATTACTAAAGATGCATTAAAAGCCGGTAAGCATGTGTATTGCGAAAAGCCAATGGTACATTATATTGGTGAAGGACTTGATGTAATTAATGCACAAAAGGCAAGTGGAAAAGTGATGCAGGTAGGAAGCCAGTATGTAAGTAATATTGTTTTTCAAAAAGCGCACGAGTTATATAAATCTGGTGAAATTGGGAAACTGAATATGGTCAATGCCGTTTACGACAGGCAAGATGCGTTAGGTGCCTGGGAATATACGATGCCGACAGATGCTTCAACTGCCACAGTTGATTGGGATAGATACATTGCCGGCATGGCTAAAATTCCTTATGATCCAAAGAAGTTTTTCTGGTGGAGAAATTATCGTGAATTCGGCACCGGTGTTGCGGGCGACCTTTTTGTGCACTTACTATCAGGCACACACGTAATTACCGATTCTAAAGGCCCGGAAAAAATTTACTCCTCAGGGCAATTATGTTATTGGAAAGATGGGCGCAATGTGCCTGATGTAATGACCGGCATCATGCAATATGGGCAAACGCCGGAACACTCGCCTTTTCAATTGACGCTACAGGTAAATTTTGTAAGTGGAACCGGCGGTTCGGAAACCACTCGTTTTGTAGGAGATGAAGGAACGATTGTAATCAACTATAATGGCCTCACCGTCCACCACAGTAAAATGTCGGAAGCGCCTGGTATCGGCGGTTGGGATTCTTTGGAAACCTATCCTGCTGCAATGCAGGAAACGTTGAAAAAACAATACAATCAAAAATATACCGCTGCGCAACAAGCCAGGAATTCCAAACCTGATATTGTTTATAAGGAACCAGAAGGCTTTGATGCTCACCTGCAACATCACCTTAATTTTTATGACAGTGTAAGAAATGGAACGCCAGTCGTGGAAGATGCTGTCTTCGGTTTTAGAGCCGCAGCCCCGGCGCTTGCCTGCAATGAAAGTTATTTTAAAAAGAAAATAATTTATTGGGATCCGCAAAATATGAAAGTAAAAGAAGGATAAGATATTGAACCTTCCCACATGAAAGTGAATTAAAAAAGGAAAATAAAAACAGTTAGCCTCAAAAATTAAATCAACAAGTAATGCAAGTATCAAGAAGAAAATTTATTATGAATAGTTCGCTGGCTATGGCGGGAACATTATTATTGCCAGATAATATTTTTGCTTATAAAAAAGGTATGCCAACAACAATGGGCATCCAACTTTATTCTGTGAGAGATGACATGAAAGCTGATCCTCTTGGCACGTTGAAACAACTATCTGCTATGGGATACAAAAATGTAGAACATGCAAATTATATTGACCGCAAATTCTATACTTATTCTCCTTTAGATTTTAAAAAGATATTGGATGATCTGGGTTTGAAAATGCCGAGCGGCCATACCGTAATGTCCGGCAAACATTGGGATAAAGCCACCGGCGATTTTACCGATGCATGGAAGGAAACAGTTGAAGATGCGGCAACCGTGGGGCAGCATTATGTGATAAGCCCGTGGCTTGACGAGAGCCTTAGAAAAAACTATGACGATCTCATAAGCTTCCTGGATATATTCAATAAGGCCGGAGAATTATCCAAGAAGTCTGGTTTGAAATTTGGCTATCATAACCATGATTTTGAATTTAAATATTCATTAAATGGCAAACAGATTTATGATATTATTTTGGAGAAGACAGAGCCTTCATTAGTGCTACAACAAATAGATATTGGTAACATGTACGGTGCTGGCGGAAGAGCACTGGAGATATTAAAAAAACATCCCGGAAGATTTGAAAGCATGCATGTAAAAGATGAAATAAAAGCAGAGGATAAAGGAGAAATGAACGATAATTATGAAAGCACCGTCCTGGGGAAAGGCATCTTACCAGTTCATGAAATTGTAAAAGCATTTAAAAAAAGCGGCGGCACCAAAGAATTTATAATTGAACAAGAATCTTACCAGGGTCAAAAACCTCTTGATGCTGCAAAGGATGATTTAAAAGTTATGAAAGCCTGGGGATTTTAGCCATTTAAAAAAACTTAACGAGGTAGGAATTAATGAGTTGTATAGCAGGTATTGATGGGAAAATTTTATTTGATCCATAATAAATTTCTTTTCAAAACGTTTTGTACTTAATACCGTATATAATCCTAAAGTCCTTACCTATGATCGTAAAAGAAATCGTTTGTGAATTATTGATTGCTGCCCACCTCATCCTTTTCATTCAAAAGAAAATGGAAAAAATCAAACTTTAGTTTTGTTTTTCATTCCTCTGTAAATTTCATTTCCAAATTTTTTGCTTTACAAGTGTGGCTCCGAATTTGTAGCTGTGTCATAATTATTTTAAACTAAATTATAGATATGCCCACAGATCAATATCACGAACCGGCCAGCGAGCTTACAAAGGAAACCCGAACTTTTGCCAGGATGATTACCGGGATGATGGAGGAAGCGGATGCCATTAATTGGTATCAACAACGCATTAGCGTTGAAAAAGATAAAGTCGCAAAGGCCATTATGAAAGATGCCCAAAAAGAAGAGTTCAAACATTTTAGCATGGATCTTGAATTTTTATTAAGGCAAAATGATGACTGGAGAAAAATATTGTCTGGTATTGTTGGCAAGCCAGGCGACATTATTAAAAATGCTGAAGCTGCAGAAAAAAAAGCAGATTAATTATTGGATTTTATCCCAAATTAATTTCTTTTAAAATATTTTTTATTCGCTCGTCAACGCTATCGAAGGGCGTATATCCGTGTGCGACTTGGTAAAATTTTGTTTCAGCCGTTTGAAGAAATAATGCAGGAAAGCCGGTGACATTTAATTGCTTGCAAAGTGCGAATTCGTAATGCGCCTGTTCTTTATATGCTTCATCGTTTAGTTTGTCAAAAAATTCTGCAGCATCAATATTATATTTTTCAAGAAGCAAACGATAGGCTTCATCATCAGTCAGGTCACGGCCCTCAAAGTGAAGCGCATATTGCATATCTGCCGCAAAGCTTACTTGTTGGTTAGGAAAATATTCTTTAAAAACGCACAATGCAATTGCCGGCTTTTCCGAATTTGGAAACCAGTCGCTTGCTTCGGGATGTTGTATGTGCCATAAATAATCCGCGCCGAATTTGACCCCGGTCAGTTCCTCAACACGCTTATAACCTTGTTCAATATATTTTGCTGAAGCTCCGATAGAAACTGGTTCGTCAGGCAATATCATCCCTCCTGAAAGCACTTCAAATTCCAGTTTATTTTTATATGCTGAATTTATTTTTTTCATCACTTCGCTAAAACCGTAACACCAGCCGCAGTAGGCATCGTAGCAATAAATTAATGTAGGTGTCATTTCCATAATTTTTATTCCTGGTTAATTTTATTTTGCTATTGCAGGTTTATTATATTTAATTCACGAAGATACTTATCAATATATTCCCCTTTACTCTTAAGCTTATATTGCATGATAAATCTTGGATGCGGTAAAGGGATTATTTTGTCAAAAAACTTCATTTCATTGTTCAATTTTGATAAATAAATAAAATTTTTTCCTTCACCAAGACAAAAAGCCACCTCTGTATTTATGCCAAACAGGAGTTGCTTTTTAATGCTACTAATTACAAAAGGTTTTATGGCAATTTCAAGTTGCTTGTCATCATAATAATTTAGATTTTTATTATTTTTTGTGAAACCTAACGGTGAGAAAGACGAAATATAAAATTTGTTATAAAAAAGCCTGGCGTCGCCAAATGCATTTATCATTTCGTAAATAAAAACAGAACTCAATTCCTGCTTTTTTTGAAATTCATTTGCAATGCCACAAATATTTTGTAATCTTATTGGGTCCGTAAAGGGAATCCCTGTAATGCCTCCGCCAAATCTCCCTGGATTAATTCCTAATATTACATGGCGGGAATTATTATCGTCATAATATTTATTGTAAAATGTATTGCAAATGTTGAATGTTGATTTGTCCTTAAAGGGATTCATCACTTCAACTTCATGAGGAAGATCAATATCTAATTCAAGTGTTTTAAAAAATGAGAGAATCTTTTTTCCAAACGTCATGATGCTTGTTTAAATTCCGGTCTTTGAGCGCTTTTAACTGAATTAAATTTTTCATCGTAATCGCCGCGGATCGTGTGCATCCAACGATCCCACCAAAGAAAGTATAAGCCATAATTTCCTTTAAAATATTGATGATGCTGGTTATGGTTTACTGAAGTATTAATCCATTTGCCTAGCCAGTGGCGACTAAATCCTTTCGGGTAAAGCTCATAACCAAGATGACCGTAAACATTATATACGATCATGATAAAAAAGAAAATGACGATGTGATAAGGTGTTACCGGGAGTGTAAAAAGAAAAACTGCAAAAATACCTGCTTCAACAATTGCCTCCAGTGGATGAAATGCGTAAGCAGCCCAGGGCGAAGGATTGGTTGAATGATGATGAACCAGGTGAAACCATTTAAACAATTTTTTATGATGCATGAGCCGGTGTGTCCAATAGAAATAAGTGTCGTGAATGATGAACATTAATGGAAAAGCAGCAAAAAAATACACCCAGCCGTGCTGATGAATATTTGTGTAATAAAATGTGTGCTTCTTAACAGCGTCGACGTGTAAAATAATTAAGGGCACTAGTGCGAAAATGCAAATTGTAACAACGGAATAGCCTATTTCGCGGGCGTAATCTTTATATTGCGGAGATTTTTGCTGGATCTTTTTGTGAGCGATCTTGTTTTTAAGGAGTAAATAAAATAGGGCAAACGCGATACCCGCAATAATAAAATACCGCGTTCCTATTTTCTCCACATAAAAAAAATAATTTGACCAATGCATAAAA
>JBDTKB010000229.1:0-9152 GCA_039935555.1 Ginsengibacter sp.
ATGAGGGTTTAAGCTAACCTTTTTAACAGAATGATCTCAATGCCTCAGAATTCTATTTCAGGAAATCATAAAATTATATCTGAGAAATTTATTCAATAAAAAAAAATTTATTTTAGAATGATTTAATGATTCTTGAGTAAAATTTCTAATTTTATGCTATCAAAACTGCAACTCCCTTCAATGAGCAGAATACTTATCCTGGACGATTCTATTGATCTGCTGGATGCAATGGAAATCATTTTAATACAAAAGGGATTTGAAGTACAAACGCTCTCAGGGTGGCACAATATTCATAGTAACATTATTAATTTTAAACCTGATCTCGTCATATTAGATATATTTCTCGCGGGTAAAGACGGACGCGAAATTTGCAAAGAACTAAGGAATACTATTGTTTCAAAATATCTCTGCATTATGATGTTCTCAGCTTCATCAAAAGCTTTGGAAGATTATGAATCTTATGGTGCCGATGATTTTTTGGAAAAGCCTTTTGGTATCAAAAATTTAATTGAAAAGATAGAAACGCTTTTAAATAATTGTAAAGAAAAATCCTTTTAGTATTTCCCAAATTTTTTACTTGCCAGCTTTCCCCAATTACAATGCTGCAAAACAAGTTTATGTGCTCACTTAGACTGGGCGCAATTAATAAACTTTATGCTTTTATACAAATTAGCAATTTGATATTTGCAGCATTCACTTTAATTTGAAATGATTTTATGGGCGCATTCATTGTGTTGATCATTATTTTAATAATCGTCCTGGTTTTTGTATTTTATAAAAAGCCACAGAAAAAAATTGACTTACCCGTAAATTTTAGGGAGTTACTAACGGAGCATGTTGCATTTTATCGTTCTATAAGCGATGTAGAAAAGTTGCGATTTGAAAATAAAATAAAGGAATTTTTGGGATACGTTCGTATTCACGGGGTTAACACAACCGTCGAAGATATAGACCGGCTTTTGGTGGCAGCCAGCGCAATCATTCCCATTTTTGGATTTCCTGAATGGAAATATTACAATTTGCGCGACGTGCTTTTATACCCTGGCACTTTTAATAAAGATGAATTTCTAACATCGCAGGAAAACCGAAATACACTTGGCATGGTTGGTAATGGAGCAATGCAGCGGGTTATGATTTTGTCAAAAATTGCCTTACGGTTTGGCTTTGATAGTGATAATGGAAAAGAAAATACGGGCATTCACGAGTTTATTCACCTACTTGATAAAGAAGACGGCGATGTGGATGGATTGCCGGAAGCGTTGTTAAAAAAACAATACACCATTCCCTGGCTTGAACTTATGAAAGAAAACATGAAAGCAATGAATGAAGGCCGCTCCGATATCAATATTTATGGCGCGACGAATAAGGCAGAATTTTTTGCTGTTGCTTCAGAATATTTTTTTGAGCGACCGGATTTGTTTAAGGAAAACCACGAAGATTTATACAATATGATGACGCAGATATTTCACCAAAAGCCGCCATCAGCAACTTATAAAGCAAAACATATATAAAATTTATCGATTACGATAATATTACGGTATATTTACGAGGCTGCTTTTTCACCAAAACGATTACGATGAATCTTGAATTAGACCAACAGAGAAAATTTACTGATCAATTTTTCGCACTTACAAAAGATGCTTCGCAAAAATTTAAAAACACATGGGATGAAACAATCCAGTTTTCAAATCCCTCGCGCGTCAAAATTATTCCCACGTTTAACAACGGCGCTATAGATTCTCTTTCAACACCTTTGCGGGAAAAATATGAAATTCTTCGTAAGAAATATTATAATAAATCACTCTAGTCGAATTATATAAATTACTTTTTTTTACCGAAGCGTAAAGTGCAAGTCCGATCTATAAGTTTTCTACAACAAATGCTTTGCAATAAGTTTTGATCATTTCCCTCACAATTTTAAATTGATCCATCACTTCCTGGTCGGTTCCAGTAGCTTTTGCAGGATCGGGAAAATTTTGATGAAACATTTTTGCCCTTGACGGAAAAACAGGACACACTTCTCTTGCATTATCACACACCGTTATCACATAATCAAAAGAAACATTTTTGTATTCATTTACATTATTTGATGTATAATTTGAAATGTCAATTCCGTCATCATTCATCACCGCCACGGCCTTTGGATTTACACCATGCGTTTCAATCCCCGCCGAATATATTATTGCTTTGTCTCCCGCAAAATATCGCAGATAACCTTCTGCTATTTGGCTTCGGCAACTATTTCCTGTACACAATACCAATATTTTTTTCATAATTATTAATTACAACAGCCCGGTGCGCAACAGTCGGCAGGTTTTTCCGCATACACAGTCACACTAAAAATCCCTGTCGATGATTGATTGAATTTCTCTATTTCTTCCGGTGACAAATAGCTGCTCAAAATATCATTAGGTATAGTTATTTGCTTTTCTTTTTGTACGCTGATGTTTACAAATCCATTTTGCTCTATTAATTCAAGGTAAACTTGTTTTTGAATGGCCCCTGAAACACAACCCGAATACATTTCTGCAGCATTTTGAATTTTTGCCGGAAGATTTCCAACCAAAACAATGTCAGAAATACTAAAATGGCCACCGGGTTTCAGCACCCTGAAAATTTCTTTTATAACACCATCTTTATTGGGCACCAAATTCAAAACACAATTACTTACAATTACGTCTGCAACTTTTGACGTTAGTGGCATACTTTCAATATCGCCCTGCCGGAATTCCACATTATTAAATCCCCGTAATTCAGCATTTTTTCTTGCCTTTTCAATCATTGCCGGAGTAAAATCTATGCCGATTACTTTTCCACTTTCACCCGTTTCATGCCTGGCAATAAAAGCATCATTTCCAGCGCCGCTACCTAAATCAACTACAACATCGCCCGTTTTAATTTTAGCAAATTTTGTCGGCAATCCGCATCCCAATCCAAGGTCTGCCTCAGGATTATATCCATCGAGCTCATTATAATCCTCAGACATAATATTGTATACTTCAGTTGTGCAACATCCCGATCCACAACATGAAGTCTCATTGGTTTCTTTATCTTGTAAAGCTATCTCAGCATATTTTTGCTTTACCAATTCTTTGAGATTTTCTTGATTTTCCATGTTAATTTATTTTTATTGTTTTAAATCTCATCGTTATATACCGATAGGTATTTTAAAAAAAATCAGCAACAATTATTACCTTTATAAGAATCGAAAATCTGGTTCAGCCAAAGTTGCGCCGTTTTCCATTCTTTTTCACTTATGCAATAACAAACGGTGGCTCCATCTATGTCTCCTTGGATTAAGCCCACATCTTTCAATTCTTTCAAATGTTGCGAAACGGTACTCTGCGAAAGGGGCAATTCATCAACAATATCCCCGCAAATACAAGCCTGCTTTTTTATTAGTAATTTTAAAATTGATATCCTTGCAGGATGCGCCAAAGCCTTTGCATATTTGGCAACTTTATTTTCCTTTGACGTAAAACTGTATGACTTTGTTATGCCCATATTCTAATCGCAATATTACGATAGCTTTTTCACATAAAAAAAAATTTCGCAAAAAAGTAAAAAAAGCAGTTGAAATAATTGTTACAAAATCATCACAATAGTACCTGCAATAATGAGGGTTGCACCAA
The DNA here is from genome assembly GCA_039935555.1 of Ginsengibacter sp. Classification (GTDB taxonomy): domain Bacteria; phylum Bacteroidota; class Bacteroidia; order Chitinophagales; family Chitinophagaceae; genus Ginsengibacter. The sequence continues at coordinate 3,633 of JBDTKB010000229.1, forward strand.
TGGCCATTTTTACTGTGAGTGTTTCCCCCAAAAAAATAATGGAAAAGATAATTGCCAGCGCAACACTCATTTTATCAACTGGCGCTACCTGCGATACTTTCCCGATTTGTAATGCCTTGAAATAGAAAATCCATGACAAGCCTGTTGCAATACCGGACAAACAAAGAAAAGTAATATTTTGCCTGGTAAGTGTATGAATGGTTGCAGCTCCTCCTCTAAAAAATGCAATGCCCCACGCAATAAAAAGTATAACAACGGTTCTGATAGCTGTTGCTAAATCAGTATCAACACCTTTAATGCCAACCTTGGCAAAGATGGCGGTAAGGGCTGCGAATAAAGCAGAAAGCAAAGCATAGATCCACCACATAATTTTTTATTTTTAGATTTTACGTTATTTAAAGTCGATTATAATATTGGGCCGCCAGCATAAGTCTTTAATTCTTTTCGTATGCGGTTCCGTACCAAGTAAAACTAAATAAATATAGCCTATCAGTACTTTAAATATTGTCGTTTATAAACACGTTAGTTTGCTTACTCGTTATTTTTTATCTAAAGTTACTTTGCGAAACATGCGCCTTTATTGTATATTTTTATAATGACTAAGTATAAATTCCTTTTCAAATTTAAATACTCGCTTTATTTTTACCGTGTAAAAGACAAAGTATATAATACCCGGAGAATTGGCAGGGTTTTTAATATAACAATCAAACAATTTCAATGAATTCCATTTTGAGAATATTTACCATCCTAACGATTAGTTTTTTTGCAACAAAAATTGCTTGTGGACAAACGATCTCTACAGACGATTCTTCCGCAAAATATAAAATCATCAGTGCGGGCCCCCAATACAAGAGGTCCGGCTGGCATAATTTCTTTTGGGGTAAAAATTACCGTAAAGAATGGAGTACACCTGTTCGTCTGCCTGTTTTTTTATTAGACAGCGCTGTCGGCGGCCTGACGCCGGTGAAGGCTGGCGGCGGCCACCAAACTACTTCTTTACACATGCAAACCAAAGATGGTAAAAACTATTCCATCCGTTCTGTTGATAAGCGGCTGGGCAAAGTATTGCCGGAAAACTATAAAGGCACTTTCATTGAAAGGCTGCTCAACGACGAAGTGTCCATGTCGCATCCCTACGCGGCAGTAACCGTTCCTGTTATGGCGCAAGCCGCTGGAGTATATCATACTTTGCCCGAATTTGTTTATGTGCCAAGGCAGGCGGCTCTTGATACTTTTAATGATAAATACGCCGGCAAAGTTTATCTTTTTGAACAACGGTTAAAAGGGGATTGGACGAATGCTGACAACCTCGGAAACTTTGATAAATATTATGACACCTCCGACGTTCTGCAAAAGCTTAGGGAAGAAACTGAAAATCAAATTGACCAGGCTGCGTATGCAAAGGACCGGCTCTTTGATATGTTTCTTGGAGACTGGGACCGGCATGAAGATCAATGGGCCTGGGGAGAATTGAAAAAAGGCAAAAACAAATTATTTGTTCCCGTTCCTCAAGATAGAGATCAGGTTTATTTTAAGCACAATGGAGCGGCGCTGAACGTGGCCATATCTGCCGCAGGAATTGGCTATATGCAAAGCTTTAAAGGCAAAATAGGTAATGTAAAAATTTTAAATTTTGAAGAGAGAGGAATAGACAGGTTGTTTACAAATGAACTGACTCTAAATGACTGGCAGTCGGCTGCAAAGCAATTACAACAGGCGCTCACCGACCAGGTTATAGAAGAGGGCGTGAGTAAATTACCCACGGAAGCGTTTAGCATATCGGGTAAATCTATCATCGCGAATTTAAAATCGCGGCGAGATCATTTATTGGAATACGCTATGACCTATTATTTATTTTTAGCCAGAGATGTTGAAATTGTAGGCACTACCGGCTCTGATTATTTTGACGTAAGCCGCCTTAATAATAATGAAACACTTATCAATTTGTACAACATTAATAAGAAAGGAAAAAAGGCTGACACACCTTATTACTCAAGAACTTTTCTAAAAAAAGAAACCAAAGAAATTCGGCTTTTTGGTTTGGCCGGAAATGATGTTTACACTACAGAAGGAAAAGTAAACAGCGGAATAAAGATTAAGATCATCGGGGGTTACGACAAAGATTCTATTATCGCCAATTCAAAAGCCGGCAACGGAACTAAAACTTTTGTTTACGACGGTCCTAACGATTACATCGAATCATCGGGAAGATTAAAAAAACACATTTCAGAAGACAGCGCGATTCATCTTTATGAATACCGGGATTATATTTATGATAAACGCGGCATAAAGCCATCTTTATTTTACAGCGATGAAGACCGTATTTATGTTGGCCTTGGGTATGGCTGGGTTCACCATGCCTGGAGAAAATTGCCCTATGCTTTTAAACAGGACCTTGGCGTACACTATTCCATTTCCCAGCACGCTTTAAGCTATTCCTACACAGGTATTTTCCCCAATACAATTGGTAAATGGGATCTTTCTGTGCTTGCCAATTACGATGCAATAAGATGGACCAACTTCTACGGCCTGGGAAACGAAAGCATTCTAACCACCCATAACAAAGATTACAACAGGATGCGATCAAAAGGCGTGACCGGAAACTTAGGACTTAGCCATAAAACAAAAAATAGCTATTTCGACATTCATGGCTTTTATCAAACTATTAAAATAATTAATGATGACTCCCGCTATACTTCTAAAGTAGTTTCCTTGTATGATTCAACTGTTTTCAATCAAAAAGATTTTGCCGGTATTGCAGCCAACTTTAGTTTTTCAAAGGTCAACGATCCAATTGTTCCTACTTTAGGAATTAGTTTGTCAGGCAATGTTTCATTCACTCAAAATGTAAAAGAAACCAGTAAATCGTTTTGGAACTATGGTGGCAATCTTCAATTGTACGTTCCATTATTTTATAAGTTTTCGCTGGCAATTTCAGGAGGAGTAGCTTCTGTTAGCGGAAGCCCCGAATTTTATCAATATCCTTCAATTGGCGGAGGACAGGATTTGCGTGGATTTCAAAGGCAAAGATTTTATGGCAAAACAAGTTTTTATAACAGTAACGAACTGCGTTTCATCAGCAACGTTAGAAGCTATCTTTTTAATGGTAAGGCAGGCTTGCTTGTTTTTGTTGATGATGGCCGGGTTTGGATGCCGTTGGAGAAATCCAACACTTTGCATACCGGTTATGGAGGCGGAATAGTGCTGGCGCCATTTAATTTAATATTTGTTGATGTTACTTATGGTTTTTCCAATGAAGACAGAGTACTTCAATTGAGGCTTAATCTGAAATTATAATTTCATTTTTGAAAAGTCCATATACTTTATTCCATAAATTTTATCGTTACATTGTTTGATAATATCTTGCCTAAGAATGAAGGGTAAAAAAGTTAAATAATAATGCCTATGCTCTTTGAATGAGCAATAGCTTCAGCGCTGTGAGTGAAGTAACAGCAATGGATACCCGAAGCAATCATTTTATCGACAATTGGCTGCACTTTTTTGAAATTATATTTATGCACCTTTCTAATATAAATCGCAAAAATTTTGTCTTTGAAATGATCCACTAATGCTGCATATATATTTGGGTCTTCCTGCGAATCATCTCCAAATAGAATAAATTTTCTATCAGGATACGCTTCTACAATACGAACGATACGAAAAAATTTTGTGCCATGCTTATTTTGCCCTGTTTTCCATACCTGGCTAAATCTTTTCAATTCATTTAATAAATAAACTCCCTTAGGCATGTGATTCTCCCTTGAAAATTCTACGATGTAGTCATACAAATTCCATTCGCTGCTTGATACATAAAAAAAAGGGCTATTCTCACAATCGGGCTGCCCCGATGAGGAAAGTAAATTATAATGATTCACCACACCGGCAAATGGTTTGCGGCTTCGGGCGTTTTTAGTAAGTAACACGTACAGTCTTCTTCTTATTGTAGACGAATGGGAGATCAAAAATGTATCATCAATATCTGACACAAAAACATAGCTCGATTTAAAAGGAATAAACAGTTCACCTTTACCGTGTATTTTTTTAGAGAGATATTTTTTTTCTTCAAGTTGTACCGAGATGCTGTGCCAGCCGGCCTTTAATTCTTTAGATGCCTGAAACTCAAATCTAAAAAATCCATCATCCTGCGAATGTGTGTAAGAAGTAACGCCCGCCCATTCCATTGATAACCTCGCATTTTTGTACGGCTCTATCATAAATAACCGCAGCATGGAAAAAGTATTTATGATCCAGTTTTGCCGGTAGGTCTTCCTCATCATCGGGCTCAATTTCAGCACATGTCCAAACACAATTACTTTTTCCGAACTGCCGTATCCATTGTAAACTTTCACTAACGGTTGACGGCTGAGCCTTAATATTTTTAATATTTTTTGTTTTATCCTTTTAAGCAATGAAAGTTTCTTTTCTTTATGTTTCAATTTTTAATTTAAATAGAGAACTGAAAGATATTATGGAAAACCCGTCAGACCTGAAAATATTATTTGTCATGAATCCCGGATCAGGCGGGAAAAAAAAAGTTAACTGGGAATCCGTAATCAGGGACTATTTTAAAAATCTCCCACACACTATTGAATTCTATGTTTTGAGTGGCAAAGATGATACCGGATCATTAGATTATTGGATTGATAAATTAGGCATTACCAGAATTATCGCGGTTGGTGGTGATGGTACACTGACCCTATTAGCAAAACAATTAATTGGCAAAGATGTAATTATGGGAATACTCCCGGCCGGCTCAGCTAATGGTATGGCTAAGGAATTGGATATTCCGGATGACCCCAAAGAAGCCCTCGATATTGTGGTAAACGGTATTATAAAACATTGCGATATTTTAAAAATAAATGAAGATGACATCTGCCTTCATTTAAGTGATTTTGGCCTTAATGCACGGCTTATAAAATATTTTGATGAAAGCCCGCTTCGGGGCATGTGGGGCTACGCGAGGATGGTAATAAAAGCACTTTGGCGAAAGCGACTAATGTCCGCTCATATCGTGGCAGATAACCTGGATCTGGAATTGAACGCATATATGGTGGTTATAGCAAACGCCAGCAAATACGGAACCGGGGCGGTCATAAATCCCGAGGGAAATGTTGATGACGGTTTTTTCGAAATTGTAGTTGTAAGAAAACTGTCCTTCTTCCAATTAATAAAGATGTTTTTCAATTATAAAAGATTAAATCCTAAAAAGGTGGAGGTTTTCCGAACTAAAACAGCAACAATAACAACCCGAAAAAAAACGCACTTCCAGGTAGATGGAGAATTTAAAGGGAAAATTGATAAAGCCCACGCGGTAATCTTACCGGAAAAAATAAAACTTTTAATTAAGAACTAACGGGTAGGGTTAAGGGAGAATTTAAACACATTTCCAGATTACATCCGTAAACCATTTATTTTTATCAAAAAAGTGAGCCATCGTTTCAAAACCGCTTTGCCGCGCTATTTCATCAGATTCTTCTACCGAATATTTTTGAGACACTTCCATAAAAACCGGTTCATTCT
>JBDTKB010000230.1:0-3073 GCA_039935555.1 Ginsengibacter sp.
CTTGATCTTCTAAATAGCGCAGAGATTAGTGTACAAAAAAATACCTAATCGATTACCAAAGTATTTAATCATTAACCAAATATAAAAAACAATTAAAATTAAAAATTATGTCAGACATCAAATGGGCCCTTGACCCAACGCACAGCGAAGTAACTTTCAAAATAAAACATTTAATGATTTCCACCGTCACTGGCCGTATCAAAAGTTTTACTTTGAATGCGGAAACTACTTCTGATGATTTCAATACCGCAAAAAATATTGAATTTGTTGGGGATATTGATTCTCTCGATACCAACAATGAACAGCGCGACGGTCATCTTAAATCAGCGGATTTTTTCAACAAAGAGCAGTTTCCACACGTAAAATTTGTTGGTAAAAAATATGAGTCAGACGGCGAAGAAGGAACTTTGCAGGGCGATTTGACAATGGCTGGAGTTACAAAACCTGTTACACTGAACATTGAGTTCGGTGGAATTGTTGTTGATCCATACGGACAAACAAAAGCAGGTTTTACAGTGACCGGAAAAATTAGCCGTAAAGATTTTGGAATTAGCTGGGGCTCGGTTTCTGAAACAGGAAATGTTTTATTAGGGGATGAAATAAAAATAAATGCCGAAATTCAATTGGTAAAACAAGTTGCTCAACCAACTGAAAAGGAACCAGTTGCAGACTTGGCTTAAAAATTAATTATCATGACAAACAGCGTATTAGGTTTACATCATATTACGGCGATTGCCGGAAATGCAAAGCGCAACTTTGAGTTTTATACAAAAATTCTTGGACTAAGAATGGTTAAGCGGACAGTCAATTTTGATGATCCCGGCACGTATCATTTTTACTTTGGTGATGAAACCGGTACGCCTGGAGGCATACTCACTTTCTTTCCCTGGGAAACTATAGGACAAGGTTACACCGGTACAGGCATGGCCACTGATATTGGCTATTCTGTACCGGAAGGTAGTCTTGATTTTTGGGCCGACAGGTTTAGAGAGCTGAATGTAAAGCACGAAGAGATCTCTGAAAAATTCGGAGAAAAATTCCTTCATTTTAATGATCCTGACGGATTGAGAATTGACCTCATTGTTCCATCTTCTAAAGATGAAAGAAAGCCGTGGATTTCAAAAGAAGTAAATGCAGATGTGGCAACAAAAGGGTTTCATAGTGTTACACTTACTGTGAAAAATGTAACGCCCACCGCTAAAATTTTAACTGACGTTTTTGGTTATACGTTGGTAAAACAGGAAGGAAATAAATTCCGTTTTGTTACAGATGCGATTGAAAACGCTTCGATTGTGGATATTATTGAAGCTCCAAATTTATCCCGGGGAAATGGCGCAGCGGGCACGAATCATCATGTCGCTTTCCGGGTAAAAAATGATGATATATTGATGGAGTATCGCGAGAAAATAGTAAGCAAAGGCTTAAATATTACTCCAAAAATTGACCGGGATTATTTTTTTTCACTATATTTTCGCGAGCCGGGAGGCATATTGTTTGAGTTGGCAACCGATAATCCGGGTTTTGCCAAAGATGAACCTGTAAATGAATTGGGTACGCATCTTAAATTGCCTAAACAGTATGAATCTTCAAGATTAGAAATTGAGCGGGTTTTGCCAATTATTAATTAGATATTTGGTATTTCGGAGTTTTCGTAAAATTGTAATTGACTATGAGTGAGGTTGAAATGGAATTAGATGATAAGGGACAAGGCAGTTTTTACATTTATGAAAATAATGAACGCATTGCAAAAATGGTATTTGGCATTTCCGGAGATAAATTAACGGTTTATCATACGGAGGTTGACCCCGAAGACGAGGGACAAGGACTGGCGAAAAAATTGTTGGCAGCTTTGGTAGCATACGCCAGGAAAAATAAGCTTAAAGTTTATCCTCTTTGTGCGTTCGTTGCCTTGCAGTTTAAACGAAATCCGAGAGAATATGAAGATATTTGGGAAAAATAAAAACGAGACAAAATGATTAGCAGAAAAGAGGAAATTCCTGTAATTCCACCTAAAGATATTATTATCGGTAACCCTGACGCAGCAGTTACCTTAATGGAATTTATAGATTATGAAAGTGAAAAATGTGGGGCCATTCATAAAGTGGTAAAGGAAATGATGACGAAGTTTGAAGGAAAGGTAAATTTTAATTTCCGGCATTTTCCAATGGTTAATATTCACCAAAGGGCGCACAAAGCGGCTGAAGCTGCAATTGGTGCCGCACAGGAAGGAATGTTTCTCCCCATGCACGAAATGCTGCTGGAAAACAGGCGCCATCTTGGTACCATTACTTTAAAATCCTACGCAAAAGAAATAGGGATTACTAATAAGACATTCTTAAACGACCTCATCAACAGTAAATACGGTTGGTATGTGCAGGACGATTTAAAATTAGGGATCAATCTCGGCGTGAAGGATGTTCCGGCATTTTTTATAAACAATGAAAAACTGGAAGGAGCTATTAATGCGAAATCTTTAACAGCTTTTATTAACGAAGCGCTGAAGAAAAAGAAAATTAAAAAAGCGGCATAGCGGTAATTTTTAATCCTTAATTATATGCCAACGATTATTGCTACCGCCGAAGTCATAAACAATGGCGCTGCCTATACATCTGGTATCCAGGTACATCAGCATGAATTAATTGTGGACGAGCCATTGGAAAAAGGTGGCGAGGATTTAGGCCCGGCGCCGGGTGATTATTTATGCGCAGCGCTGGCTTCCTGCAAAGCGATCACTTTAAGAATGTATGTCAATCGCAAAAAATGGAATGTAGAAGAAATAAAAGTGAAGGTAGATTTGCTTAAAGATGAACAGGTGCCCATGGGAGATAATCAATTTTTATGCGAACTTAATTTTAAAGGGAACCTTGATGAAGATCAAATAAAAAGGTTGACCACAATTGCTAATATGTGCCCGCTTCAAAGGCTTCTAAAAAAGCCGAGCACGATAATTACTACCGTAAAACAAGAATGATTTACGCGTTTAAATTATGCCCAATAAAAATAATATTCATAGTAAAAACATATTAGTCGCAGGCAAAAGTTTGAACGAGGCTTCAAAAGTATTAATAATGGT
>JBDTKB010000231.1:0-5979 GCA_039935555.1 Ginsengibacter sp.
TTCCCGGGTTAAGGAATTAGGCATTTAAAACAATAAAAGAATCAGTCATAATTTACTTTAGACAAAAAAATTAAAATGAAAAAGACATTCATCCGCTTATTTATTACAACCATTGTTTTTATTACCATAACAAACGGAGCTTTCAGTCAGTCGCAAACAGATACTACTAAAGAAGATTTGGACAGAGTGTTTACCAAAGCGGAGGTAAAGCCTTCCTTTAAAGCCGGAGCAGAGGCACTTGATAATTATCTTACACAAAATATTAATACTTCTGATGCAGGTAAAAATGAAAGTGGCACCGTAGTATTTATCGTATCAGCGAAAGGAGATATTTACCAATTTACCAATACGGGGGGCAACCTTAGCTTTGCAGATGCGCTTAAAACCGCATTGCGCAAAAGCTCCGGCCAATGGAACAGCGCTATGCAAAATAACTACCATGTAAATGCATATTGCCACCTTACAATTACTTTTCATAAAAATAAAATACAGGCTGTAATTGAGTAGGGTAAGAAGATATTATGGCGATTTATTTTTTTTGACTCAGCGTGTGGAAGAATGATTCTTGTTTAAGAAACTAAATCGCCGAGGTCCCCTAAGGGGAGACTCGGCTAGTACACATGAGCTTTATGTCTCCCGCGAATCTTTCGCAGAGGGCTTAGCGGATGAGAAGAATGGTTGTTATTTGGGCGGATAATTAGTTAGAGTGATCTAAGGAAAGATGCTGCCGGGACAAAGAACCGGCAGTATGTAGTCAGTCGAAGCAAGGGAATTTTCGTTAGGGTAGGCGTTTGCGTTAGGGTGATTATTTTCCCCTTAATTAAAAATTAATGCCCCCAACGGTGTTTCCCGGGCACGGGCTTTCGATGTAAAATAATAAACCCCGAACCCTGCTGCTTCAAAGGCTTCCAATAGCTGTGAAGTAAAACTTTGTGTTATTAAAAGTTTCCTTTACACGGGGTTTTGGGGTGAATCATTTTTAGGTTGAAGATATTTAAATCGAAAACCCGGCCTGGACATTAACTTTGTTTTATTGCTTAACGCGCAACTATCTCCCCCAATTTTATATACAGTTGCCAAATTAATTTTACTATGCGAAAACTGATTATGGCCATCAATGTTACCGCTGATGGTTTTTGTGACCACCGCGCTATGATTGCAGATGAAGAACTACATGATTTTTTCAGCGGGCTGTTGAGAAATGCAGATACTATGTTGTATGGGCGAAAAACTTTTGAATTAATGTATCCCTACTGGCCCTCGGTGGCACGGGATAAAACGGGCACTAAAAGTGAGATCACCTTTGCAGAATTGCTTAATGAAAAGGAAAAGATCGTGTTTTCAAAACAGGGGATTACCACCACATGGCAGCATACCAACGTACTCAACAATATGACCCGTGATGAAATAGTAAAATTAAAAGAGCAGGATAAAGGCGATATACTTATCGGGGGTATAGATATTGCAGACCAGCTTGCGGAAATGCAATTAATAGACGAGTATTATTTTGTAATACACCCGGTACTATATGGAAAAGGAAAGCAGTTTTTTGAATCATTTGAATTAAACACGCGGGTGAAACTGGACCTGTTCAATACACAGGTTTTCAAATCGGGAGTGGTTGCGCTGTTTTACCGCGTAGTAAACTGGAACTTTTAAAATTAAAAGTGACAGGCCTCGATTACTTTTTAAATTATGGCTTTATGATAAGGTAGGGCAATATGGCCCATTCCTGCGCAGCAGTCAGGAACTTTATTTATTTTTTACTAAAAATTTGTGTTACAGTTTCAGCCGCAATTCTCTCAGAAGTAAAAGTGCTGAACCGTGGCAACAGCAAGGGTGAGAAATCCGCGGCTCTGTAAATGCGAAGCAATGCTTCAAAATCTTCTTTCGTATCCACGTTGCATTTCAAAAATAAAGAGAGGTTGGGTATGGGAAAATTTTTCTTAAGGTAAAACCAATAATCCGCTCCAACACTATCATCAAAAAGCATTGGTATTACTTTTTGAATCTCTTCAGGGCTCACCTTCTCAGGATGCACGGCCTGTAATAAGTTTAAGAGTTGCTTATGCTTCAATAGAAATTGCAACCCATCTTTTGGAGGGAAAAATAAACTGATATCCTTATGTCCTGATAATTCTTCTGGAAGTGCGAAGTAAACCGGCTTTGCATTTTTCGCCAGCTTTTTTTTATCTGCCACTGTATCAAAATACCATTGATTAAATTCGTTTAATCTTTTCTGCAATTCCCTGCTCGTTTTGAATACGATTAATTCTGAACCGAAAAATTCAACGGCTTTATTTCTATAGTTCAGTGCAAGCTCTTCAATTTCTTTGCGGTAGGGGGCAAAATGTTTTTGAAAACTATGTTGCAGTTCAATATTGCGATGATAAATTTCTTCCCCCTTATAAGGGCTGGGCATACACAACCCCGAAATATAATGATCCCCATTCCACTTTGCAAGCGTTGTAATCCAGTACTCTTGTTCTACCACATTAATGGGATTATTAAAGCTGCTTATAAGCACATTGAATTCTTCAGTGGTTGCTGTATGCAGCATGCGGTAGTGAGTGCCCGTTTCCTCCTGTATATGAAAAATGCCATGTGGCCTGAATTTGAGGTTAATAATTTCCTCCTTCTTTTTATCGTTGCAACGCATGGCTCCTGCCAGAATATCCACAGGGAAAAAAGCAGTGAACAAAGAGGGAACTTCAAAAAGCAGGCGATCGGTTTCTGCATACATCATTGGCCCTATAAAGTCTGCATCAGTATCGTCATTCTCCAGCTTCCACAAAGTATGCTCCAGTTGCCTGGTAAATTCCGGGCCTGTGAGGTAACCATAAAAACAAAACCAGTCTATTTGTTTCTTAAAATCAATATAATCTTGTGCGGGGATAAGATATTTTTCGTAAAAATTATTGGTAACTATTTCCTCTATGTTATTTAAATAATCAAAGACTTGTTCTGTAAGATCAACAAAAAAGGGCTTATTGAAAAAAACAAGGGCTTGTTCTTTCTCATCGCTTAGAAGGCATATGTATTGAATAAAGGCCAGGTAATGAATATCAACTGGCATAATATCGTCGTATTCTTTTTCGTATTGGTTAAGGATTGCAGCATCAAAAAATGGCAGGCGTTTACCAAAGTGTTTTTTATGCAGCGCTGTCAGCGACTTCCAGAATCCGATATCATTTACCTGGTCTTCAAAGTATGCCGTGAATACATAGGCCAGTTGCCGGCAATCCTCTTCATCTATATCAATCACATCATCATATTCATCTGCCAGGTTGTTTATGATAGTAAAAAGCTTTCTGCAAATATTCAGGTAAAATATATCTGCGTCTGAATGAACAGTATACGGCTTACGCTCCATATACCAGCCGATATTGATAAATTTTTCCAGTCTCATCCCGGTAAAAATAAAGACATTCATCTAAGGATTAAAAGAAACATACATCAATTTTCACCGCTGAGAACATGAAAGCCAGATTGTGAGTGGCCAAATAGCTGAAGCGAACGGTAAAGGGGTAAATGATTCAGCATCGGTTTTCCGGCAAGGTTACTTTAAGTGCAAAAACTGTGCATGAAAAACCCCGCTGAGACATGAATGCAAGATGGTGATCAACTAATAAATTGGGTATCTACGAATTTAATTTTAAAAAAAAGTGCTTTTCAAATAATAAGCTGAGAATAGATTACCGGCGTTTTATGATGTTGTTTTACAAGAGCCACTGCTATTGCTGTGGGCATTTATATCGCCCGGCGATGGTATAGAAATGCTGCCGGCTTTTTTAAATTGCATGGTTACATGGACAAGAAGAGTAGCAGGCATTTTTTTCTTTTCGGGTAGGGATGGGCGTTAGGTGGTTCCTTGTTCATGTCCCAGCGGGGTTTTCACCGTATTAACTATCCATTAAAAAAAATTTGCGTGAAACCCTGATGTATAACAGACTTGGAATTATAATAAACTCAACCTATAGACTCCTAAAGTATTTTGGCTCAAAACGTTTAATAATTTAAGGAATACCCTTACTATAATTTCAGCTCCCTGCAAGCATCGGGGTTTCATTTTCGCATCATTATTTTTTATTCGTGAGATTTATTATGAAAATTCACGTCCCATCGGGGTTTTCACCGTATTAACTATCCATTGAAAGAAATTTGCTTGAAACCCCGATGTCTGACAGACTTTGAATTATAATAAACTCAACCTACAAACTCTTAAAGTGTCTTGGCTCAAAATGCTTAATAATTTAAGGAATACCCTTACTATAATTTCAACTCCCTGCAAGCATCGGGGTTTCATTTTCGCATCATTATTTTTTGTTCGTGAATTTATCATGAAAATGAAAACCCCGCTGGACATCATGTTAACTTCACGAAGGATTGCTACGCAGCCTTTTTAACCACGCCCTTGCTAATTGTCACGGGTACCTTCCTTCTCATTTATTATTACCCAACACAATAAATCACTCACATCTCTGTTTACTCTTTAAAGGTAAACAGGTGGTATATGAATAATACATGACCGGTAGTTGTTCGGTCTATACACCAAAAAATCAGTAACCGCGAAATGAAAATTTTCTAATGACTTGAGCCTTCTAATATCAATTAACCATAAATATATATAAAATGGCGGAGATCAAAAACGGGATACTGGGCAGTTTTACAGGTAAAGTAGGACCCGTGTCAGGCTATACCAGGTATGGCCGTAATATTATGCGTTCGTCATCCAGCACGGTAAATGATAAAATTACTCCGAAGCGTGCAGCCCAACGGGAAAAGGTGAGGGTATGCAATGCATTCATCAACGCTTTTTCCGGTACGGGCATTTTTGCCATTACGTTTCCCGACCCTTATCATGGTGGCTCGGGCTACAACCGCGCCATGAAAGTTTTAATGAACAGTGCATTAACAGGAGAATACCCGACTTATGGGATATTGTACGATAAGTTCCTTATCTCCAAGGGCGCCTTGCCCGCTCCTGAAAATGCTGCGGTTTCGCTGGACGAAGCCGGCAACTTTGTTTTTACCTGGACCAATAACTCAACCGATGGCACCGCCAAAGCTAATGACAAAGCGGTAATGGTAGCCTGGTTTCCCGAGAAGCAAATAAAACTGGCTTATGCGGTTAATGGGGCAGATAGGTCAGCCTGCACCGCAACGCTTGCTGTAAGCATTGACAATAAAGGTGCAACCGCGGAAACATGGATTGGTTTTGTAAGCGCGGATGGCAAAATAGCCTCCGACAGTGTTCATACCGGCAGCCTGGTGGCGTAATACCCCTTGCGAGTTATCTTTTAAACATGTACTCACAATGCATACCCCACAGAATCTTCCTTTATGGCATTGGGGCAAAGCGTATTTCCAGGGTTCAGGCTTTCAATATTAAAATGATTTGCGGAGAACGTGTTCCGCGGCGTTATCTAGTAGCCCCTGCGTGCAACAAACTCTTTCCAGGTACCCTCCCCGACACCGCGGAAAAGCAAAAATTTCGCTCTCGATATCTCCTCAATACACTCCCAATAAATTGCATTCCTATCCAGTGCAGAATAAAGTCGCCCTGTCACAGACAAGCCCTCTTTCACTTGTTGATCAAGCCACTTTCTCACGGGGGTTATCTGCAAACTCTGATCGGGTATATAGCTTTTGCGAAGCTGGTGAAAGTCTCCAGCCTGAAGGGTATCCCTGACTTTAGCGGCTGAAACGCCATTTCCCGTAGCCAGATCAACAGTTAGGATACCATTGCCTAGCATTTCATATACGGTCTGCAGCGATAGGTTGGAAAACTTTTTGACCCATTCTTGCTCCTGCCTGGCGGTTTCTGCGGGCAGGCGGGGATGGGCCGGCAGCCACGCACTTACCAGCTTTGCTATTAGTTCTTCTATCTGCTCCATTATAGCTCCTGTGGGAGAGGTTACTGTCATAGTTTGGTAATTTGGCGCAAAAATAGAAAATTCAGGCGACGTGCAAAAGGGC
>JBDTKB010000232.1:0-5382 GCA_039935555.1 Ginsengibacter sp.
CATCCAAAAAATAAGTGTACACAGAAAATAGATTGTTAATAAACAACGAAGCCATTGACAATGGTATCACCGACTTGAAAATTATTAATTGTTGCGGATTAAGCAAATGTGCAGCATATTGGACGGCGGGTACATAAAGCAGCAGCAATATTGGCAAGGTTAAGAAAAAATTAGAAAAATTAATAGTGCCTAACATTTTCCTAACGTCTTCCCTTTGGTCTTTAAAGATCATTTCCGGAAGATATCTGACTAAACTATTACTGAATCCGAAACTACTTATTTGCCCGATTGATGTCGCGGCAACAACTAAAGACCACACGCCCAACAGTTCTTTACCTAAATTTTTATTTATGAGGGCATATACAATAAACTGGCTCAACGCTATTACTACACTCAAAGCTATAAGCCACGCAGTATTCCTGTTTATTTTTGAAAGCACATTTTGCAGCCCTGTGCTAATCTTTTTTGTAAGTTGAATCATCATTTAGTGAAATCAGAAATAGTAAAGGAACTTTTTTGGTCAAAAAAGCGCGTAAATTATCTTACGAAAGTCTTTTCAATTTTCCTTTATACTTGAATACATGAATTCCTATAAAAAATATTAGAAATATAAAAACAGCAACAACTGAAAAGATGGCGGCTGTTTCTAATTTGCCCATCTCAATTTTTTTCATAGGATAGTCGGCGGGGTCTATAACCTGCATCAATGGTATACTTTTTAGATATTGAAAGCGTGCCATTTCCAGGTTTTTAAACATCTCCGCATAAGCAGTCCCGTAAACCTGTGTATTACTCTGTTGTTTTAAAAGTGGCACCTGTGCACTTGAAAATGCAGTGTTTAAGTTGGCATCTTCAATGGCGGCTTTGCTGCTGATTGTCGCATCTAATTTGCCCTTCATATCAGGAACTCTCTTTTCTAAAATCTCTAACGTTTCTTTTGCTTTTTTACTCCGGATCTCCGTGTAAAATTGATTGGTTTGGTAGATTAATTTATCGGTAAATACTTTAGAAAATTTTTCAAAATGACTTGATACCAGCACTTCAAAAAGATTTAATCTCTTGTCTGGCCTCCGGGCGATTATGCGAAAATTTTTAAATTCCAAATATACTTTATAAAGCAGGCTGTCTTTTGCATAGGAGAAATTACTCCGCGATTCACCAGGATAAAAATGGATACCGCCTGAAGAATTAGCCCCTGAACTTTTGTTTAAATTATTTTCAACATAAAATTCAATTAAGGTCATTGCCTTATTGTCAAATGTATCCACAGAAAGTAGCACGTTTTCGATTACGCGCCGACTTGTCATTATTTCTAAAATATTATCGCCAGTAAAAACATCCTGCGCCCCGCCCAGGGAAATACCCAGTTGTGCTGCTATTCCCATCGCTGCACCTCCGCCACCACTCTCGGAGCCGCCTTCATCCAAAGCGAAGGAAAGATAACTTTCATAAACCGGCTTTTGACTGCTGGCATACATATAGCCGCCAATAGCGCCGATGATACCTATGAATAAAAATAACCACCATCGGTGTATGATAGCACCAAATATCCTCATTAGAATGTCACTTTCAGCCCGGCTATTTTCAGCAGTAACCATATCGTTTTCACTCAAAGACATTTTACGATTTAATTTTTTTTAAGGGTTATAATTTTAAAACATTTACAATTATACCCAACGCCGATACGAGCAAGGCTAATTCACCTATACTAATTTTTGTACGATTGCGTGTATTTTTTTGGGGTACAAATATTTCAGAACGCGGCGTTACAGAAGGATAAGATTTGAACCATAAAAAATGTTTTACAGATTCAGTTTTTCCATCCGGGTGAATAACCAAAGCTCCGTTTTTACGAGCATATGACGTAAAACTTCCAGCCTGGTTCACATAATATTTTAGGTTTCTGTTGGCTTTATAAGCAACAATTGTTGGATAATAAACCTCGCCCGAAATCTTTACAAGGTTGGAACTTCTATCGACCGTAAGTATATCGCCATCCTCAAGGGCAAGGTTTTCAGAGCTTTGAGGATGGTTCAACGCATCATTAAGATCAACACTTATTAAGTCATAGGTCTTATATAATTCATCTTTTAATCTCGGATTTTCTGAGAGACTGTCCGCGTTAACATTAAGGATGCGTTGAAATAATTTTTGCCGCTCTTCTGTATTTAAATTTGACTTATTACTTCTTCTGATTGAGATAGAAGAACTATCTGCTGATGCCTTAAAGCCGCCTGTTCTGGCAATTACATCACTTATTCTGTCGCCACTTCTTTGAAGGCCGTACCGGCCCGGGCTTTTAACTTCACCTACAATCAAAACAGAACGTTGAACGGTATAGCCGGGCAATGTTTTTACAATTACTACATCGTAAGGCTGCAGGTAATCATCATTGGAGGCGCCGTTTGCAGTTGCAAGATTTACATCGAAAATGCGACTTTCGTCATGATTGGCTTTGTCCACTTTGGCATTCCGGATTCTCCTTGAGATTTCTATATTTGATGAATCTCCGGATTCAGTAATTCCTCCCACTGAAAGCAAGAGATCGTGAAGCGTATAATTTTCTCTCCATTGAACCATCCCAGGCTTTCTCACATTTCCTTCAACAGAAACGTAATTCGTATCATTAAATTCAAAAATTGAATGTACCGCAACAGAATCGTCTTTCTTTAAAACAACCTGATTATTAAAATTTAAAACTGAATCCAGGTCTATAGAAAGAATCGTGGGCATTTTATTATTAAAATACCGGAAAATCGATACTCTTTTTGTGTAAGCATCTGCCTTCAATCCACCGGCCTTTTCTATAAGATCCTTAACGGTTAAATCCGGCGAAAGCTCATAAGGGCCTGGTCTTAGCACTGAGCCGGAAATATAAATCCGGTTCCCGAATTCATCCTGCAATTTTCGAACTACAAACTCATCACTACCATTTACCTGGAAAGTCTTGAACTGAGAAACTTCCAAATCTATAATCTGTTTTTCGGTTGCAGTTAAACGGACTACACTCACGGCGCCTCTGTAAGCATCATCTGTAAATCCACCGCAATATTTAAGAAGATCGGTGAATTTTTCACCCTCAAGCATTTCAAACTTTCCCTCTCTTTTCACGTTTCCTGAAATCTTTACGCGATTTTTATAATAAGGAATTCTTACTACATCACCTTCCTGTAGAATAATATTATCCTTTTGATTTCCATCTACTAAAAAATCATATAAATCTGCGGTTCTTTTTTGCCCATTGCCTTTTATAACTTCAATATCGCGATAGCTGCCCATAGGAGTTGGGCCGCCACACAAGTAAAGAATGTTGTATAAAGTGGTTAAAGAGGAAACAGTAAACGAGCCGGGTTTTTTGGCCTGCCCGATTACGGTTACGCGTATACTTTTAATTTTACCAAGAGAAACCTGCACTTTGGTTTTCCCTGAATTAATAGCTTTGTAAATGGTGGCTGCAAGCCGCGATTTTATTTTTTCGCCGGCTGCTTCTAAACTTAGTCCGGTTACTATTATTGGCCCAACATTAGGGATATAAATTTCACCTTTTTCATTTACGGTAAGGTCATATTTCCTTTCACTGTAGCCGTAAACAGACACAATTATTTGATCATCCGGGCCCAAAATATAACCCGCGGGCGCTGGTATTCGCAGGTTAGGTTCAAAAACCAGGCTGTTGGTTGTAAAAAGCTCCGAGCCAAAAATGGTTTCGTCATTCTTAAATTTTTGAAAGGGGATATTTTGTCTTGAAGTATCGTAATTGTGCACTTGATCGGCGTCATTTTTTTCTTCAGTATCATTTTGTCCGGAAGATTTTTTACCCGGCACAATCGCCTGAAGGCGATTTCTCAATTTAGAAAGTTCCGGTGCCGGTAATCCACGGTCATTTGCGGTTTTATATAATTGAGCTTCTGATAATCCTGATTCCATTGCATTGTTATAAAAGCTAAGGAGCTCTGCATCGCTGTAATTATCAATTTTTGTATTACTTAAATCCCTGGTATTAAATAAATTATTTTGTGCTTGAAGTTGGCTTGAGGCGGCAATAATTGCAAACAAAACAAATAAAACTATTTTGAATATTTTCATTAATTTTTCTGATTAAATTTTTCTTTAACCTTGTTTTACAAGTAGTTAAAAATTGTTTGCGAAGTTAATAATATTTTAACTGCACCGCCCGCCTATGCAACAATCTGCGGTACAAAGTAAATCGATTTAAGATAGTTTCCAATTGTTGCATCTCTAATCATAAACCTTTTATGGATTAGCTAATTAATTATAAATGTAGATTAAAGGAAAGGGTGATTATTCCACGGAGAAATATTTTATTAGATATTTCTGATTGATGTATTTAAATGAAAGGATAATTTTTTTGAAAAATAAATTTTCAATGTCCTTTTTCTTAAATGAAAATATTTTAGAACAAAACATTTTGGGCTCGAATGCGCGCTTATAAAGCCTTGTCTCTAATTGCATGTACCAACTCAATTGCCTTTCGTGTTTCGGAAATTGGAAAGCCTCTTCCGGCAATAATTTCAGAATAAGAATGGGTATGTAATTCTGTAAAGCCATCACTAAACTCAAAGCCTTCTCCATCAATATTTAACGTGCGGAAAGTTCTTTTGCCTGCTTTTTTTACTTCTTCAGGCAATGTATTCACATCAATACTCAACATCCAGTTTACGTTCGCCTTTTCTAAAACCAAATTGCCAGATGCAGTTGTGTCGGTATGTTGAATAACATTGTTTTCCACGACATCTCCAAAAATCCACATCAGCATATCAAAGAAATGAACCCCAATGTTGGTAGCAATTCCACCGCTTTTATGAATATCACCCTTCCAGCTTGTTTGGTACCAATGCCCGCGGGAGGTTATATATTGTAAATTTACCTGGTGCTTTTTGTTAGATGGTGCTGCGTCAATTTTTTGTTTTAATGCAATAATAGCCGGATGCAAACGCAATTGCAAAATGGTGAAAATTTGGTTGCCTGTTTCCTTTTCTATTTCTTCAAGTGCATCAATATTCCATGGGTTAAGTACAACCGGCTTTTCACATATAACGTTTGCGCCTATTCGCAAACCAAAACGAATATGAGAATCATGTAAATAATTAGGGCTACACACGCTTACAAAATCTGTTTTAATGCCTTTGCGCTTTTGTTTTTCAATGTGCCTGTCAAAACGCTCAAATTCAGTAAAAAAATCTGCCTCGGGAAAATAGCTGTCCAGTATACCTACTGAATCGTTTTTATCCAACGCAGCAATAAGATTATTACCCGTGTCTTTTATCGCTTTCATATGTCGTGGGGCAATGTACCCACCTGCTCCTATTAATGCAAAATTTTTCATACCAGTCTCTTACTTTATTCTTTTTACAAGATTAT
>JBDTKB010000233.1:0-3280 GCA_039935555.1 Ginsengibacter sp.
AGTGATTCCATTGCTCATATAAACCGAACAACATCGCTTTCGGCTGCATAAATTTTTGCGAATTTATTTCATTCCATTTCTCTTTCTTTCATCATTTACACAATTAAGATTGCACTGTTTCGTGAATGTCTGTCTTCAGGTTTCATTCAAATTTTTGTTCCTTCACGTTTAACAACGTTTTTACAATTTTCTACAGAATTGCTACATAAGTAAATTTCAAATTTGCTATTTCATTTAAATTAAAAATATAGACATGAAATTAAAGCAATTCACAGCGGTGCTGCTTATTAGCGCAGCGGCTTTTACAGGCGGTGGCTGGATCTATGGAGAATATCATCACCAGGATCCATTAGCCTTCAATAATTCTGCATCTTCTTCAATATTTAAAACAACCAAATACACGGATAATACTTCGGGTGTGCCAACGACCGATTTTGAAACGGCGGCGGCAAAAGCTTCGCCTGCTGTGGTACATATAAAAGTGCTTTCACGAATGGCAACGCAAAGCTTCAATCCTTTTGGAGACGATAACAGCAATGACGGTTCGGGCAGTTCTTCTAATAGTCCTGAAAGGCAGGTTGCTTCGGGCTCCGGCGTTATCGTAAGTTCCGAT
This sequence comes from Ginsengibacter sp., assembly GCA_039935555.1. Lineage (GTDB taxonomy): Bacteria > Bacteroidota > Bacteroidia > Chitinophagales > Chitinophagaceae > Ginsengibacter. The sequence continues at coordinate 614 of JBDTKB010000233.1, forward strand.
GGTTACATCGTAACAAACAATCATGTGGTGGACCATGCAGACGGATTAGTGGTAACCTTGAATGACAAAAACGATTATAAAGCTAAAGTGATTGGAACTGATCCGAGTTCAGACCTGGCAGTTCTTAAAATTGAAGGCAGAAATTTTGCTCATTTGGATTTTGCAAATTCAGATGATGTTCGGGTAGGCCAGTGGATACTCGCCATTGGTTATCCATTGAATCTTGAAACTACAGTTACCTCCGGAATTGTTAGTGCGAAGGCAAGGAACATCGGGATCAATGATCGAAATAGCAATTCTCCGATCGAATCATTCATTCAAACAGATGCAGCGGTTAACCCCGGAAATAGTGGCGGCGCTTTGGTGAATACAAATGGCGACCTCATCGGTATCAACAGCGCTATTGCTTCGCCCACAGGTTCTTTCGCAGGCTACTCTTATGCAATTCCATCAAACGTTGTAAGCAGGGTTGCGGGTGATATTATAAAATACGGAAGTTCTAAAAGAGCGTACCTCGGCATCATGTTTGGCAACGACCAGATGAGCGATGAACAACGCCAGAAAAGTAATATTCCTGAAGGTAATGGTGTCTATGTAATGGACGTTGCAAAAGGCAGCGCTGCGGATCAGGCAGGCATTCAAAAAGGTGATTTCATTGTTAAATTGAATGGTACTACTATGAATACCGGAACTGAATTGATTGAGAAAATTTCAGCCCTTCGTCCTGGTGATAAAGTTAGTATCGGGTATGTGCATAACGGTGGTCAAAATACCACTACTGCTACCTTGCAAGGTTCTGCAGGCAACTATCCGGCTCAACAACAAATGCAACAACAGCAGCAACAACAACAACAGGATCAGCAAGACCAGCAGGATCCTAATCAATAAAAATCATAGGGTGAAAAATAAGTTCGCAACAAGGTACTGGCTAAAGAATGTTATTGTGATGAAAAAGTTGTAGAAACTAAAAGATAAATCCTATGAAAATCCACCGCCTCCTAAAGGGCGGTTTTCTTTTTCTGTCAAATTTGGTTTAAGAATTGACCTTCTTAAATAGTAATTTCAAATTAAAATTGCCTTTTATGCAACTATACATTTTTTAAAATAAACCGTTGGCTTTACCATGAAAATATTGATTATAGAAGATGAGAAAGGGTTGCAGGAATCAATTGTAAAATACCTGCAGCACCAGGGTTTTATTTGTGAAGCAGCCGATGATTTTATAAAAGGAAAGGAAAAAGTTTCTCAATTTTTATACGATTGTATTGTTGTCGATATCGGGTTGCCCTATGGCAGCGGTTTAGATCTTATCAAAGAGTTGAAATACATGGAATCTAAAGCAGGCATTATCATTATTTCCGCAAAAAATGCGCTGGAAGATAAATTAAACGGACTGGACCTGGGAGCCGATGATTATCTTGCAAAACCCTTTTATTTATCAGAACTAACGGCAAGGATAAACGCAATTATACGTCGCAGAAATTTCAGCGGAAACAAGGTGATCACTTTTAATGAAATACAACTTGCTGCGGAAGCACAGCGCGTTACCGTAAATGATAAGGCCGTTGACCTTACCGATAAGGAATACCAGTTGCTTGAATATTTTGTAGCTAACCAGCGCCGGCTGCTTACAAAAGCGGCCATCGCTGAGCATATTTGGGGCGATGAATATTTACACGCAAGTAATTTTGATTTCATTTATTCCCAAATAAAAAACCTGCGGAAAAAGTTAATGGATGCAGGTAGTGGCGATTATATTAAAACGTTGTACCGCGCAGGTTACCGGTTCACCGACAATTAATAGTTGAGCGTTTTTTTTTAGATAAAAAATATGAAGCTTCTTACAAAAACTACGGTATATTTTTTAATTGTATTGGTTCCGTTATTGGCCATTGCCGGGTTTTATTTATTCAATCAATTTAGCAGGGAAATTAATTACCGCAGTGATAAAGAGCTGATCAGTGTTGAAATACAGTGGATTCAATACCTCGGCTCAGAGGCGGAGAACGGTACGGTGTTCGTCTTAAAAACTCCTGACCTTTCTATTTTTCCTACCGATGCAACTGTAACGCCTTATCCTGCCCTGACAAATACTTATGGCTTTATTTCAAAGGAAAAAATTATTTACCGCCAACTATCGCAGGTGGTCGCTATCGGTGATAATGCTTACCAAATAAACATACGCCAGTCACAGGAACAAAAAGCTGCCCTGGTTGCAGATGTAACAAGGATTATGTTATTTGTATTTATTGGATTGTTTGCTGCCACGTTAATTTTTAATTGGGCCATCAGCAAAAGATTATGGAAGCCTTTCAAAAGATCACTTACTAAAATAAGAAGTGCTGAATTGCAAAAAATGGAAGCGATACATTTTGAAGAAACCAACATCCATGAGTTTAATGAATTGAATGCCTCCTTGAATTATATGACCGGTAAAATATATAAAGATTACATGAACATGAAAGAGTTTACTGAAAATGCCGCGCACGAAATGCAAACGCCGGTTGCAGTAGTACAAAGCAAATTAGAACTCTTGTTGCAGGATTCAAATTTAAAAGACGAGCAGGTGCAATCCATACTTCAATCTTCCGATGCCTTGAGGCGGTTGAGCAAATTGAACGAAGGATTATTGTTGTTGGCTAAAATTGAAAACCATCAATATGAAAC
>JBDTKB010000234.1:0-4641 GCA_039935555.1 Ginsengibacter sp.
TGCAGGCTTCAGTGAAAAAAGGCAACAGGCCTTCGTATATAAAAGCAAGTAAAGCAGCTACCGCCATTCCCATTTATGAAAAATTTCTAAGCAAATTATCAAGCGAATTAGGAAAACCAATTTTTACTGGTGTATTTGGAGCCGATATGAAAGTTGAATTGGTAAATGACGGGCCGGTCACGATTGTTGTTGACTCGAAGTGTAAGGAATAGTTTTTTAAGAATAACACGAATTAGATTCACGAATTACACGAATTTATTTTATGTTTATTTAATGACCGAACTTATCTTAAAAGACGAATCTTATAAACTTATCGGCATTTGTATGGAAGTTCATTCAGAACTGGGAATGGGATTTAGAGAGATCGTTTACAAAGATGCAATTGAATACGAATTAAAATCAAAAGGGATTCAATATTTAAGAGAACAACAATTCAAGATTCAATACAAATCTATAATTCTGCCTCACAGTTATTCTGCAGACTTTATTGTGTATAATTCAATAATTCTTGAAGTTAAAGCCACATCTGTTATTGTAAATAACTTTGTCAGGCAAACAATTAATTATCTGAAAGCTTCAGGTTTGCAATTGGGAATTATAGCCAATTTTGGAGAAAAATCCCTTGCATCAAAAAGAGTTGTTTTCTAATTCGTGTAATTCGTGAATCTAATTCGTGTTTAAATTAATTCGTGTAATAAAATGGATATAACAATTAAAGAAGCCCAAACAAAAATTGATCAATGGATAAAAACCGTTGGCGTAAAATATTTTAGCGAGCTTACCAACCTTGGAATATTAATGGAAGAAGTTGGCGAACTCTCGAGGTTATTAGTCCGAATTTATGGCGAACAATCTTTTAAGGAAACGGAAAAAAATTCAAAGCTGAGTGATGAGATGGCTGATGTACTTTGGGTATTGATTTGCCTCGCAAACCAAACTGGTGTTGACCTTGGGGAAGCGTTACAAAAAAATTTCGAAAAGAAAAATTTGAGAGATGCCAGGAGACATAAAGAGAACAAAAAATTGAAGTAGTCATTCACTTTTAGTTTAAAAAAAATCTCTTTCAAGCAAATCCATCTTTATAATTGCGACTAATAAAATTTCTATAACTTTTCTTTACATACCGATAAAAATTTACTCTTATTATATTTGCACCTATGGCAGATGAATTAAATAATTTTAGCGAGATAATTGCGCATTGCAAAGAGTATGGTTACATTTTTCCATCAAGTGAAATTTATGATGGATTAAGCGCAGTGTATGATTACGGTCAAAATGGAGCACAATTAAAAAAGAATATCCGCGATTATTGGTGGAAAAGTATGACGCAACTCCACGACAACATTGTCGGCATAGATGCTGCTATTTTCATGCATCCACTTACATGGAAAGCAAGCGGGCATATAGACAACTTTAGCGATCCAATGATTGATAACAAGGAAAGTAAAAAAAGGTATCGCGTCGATCACCTTATAGAAGCCCATGCAGAAAAGCTTGCGCTTGATGGAAAGAAAGAAGAAGAATTTGCGTTGCTTAAAAGTATGGATGAATTGTTGGCCGCTGATGATTTTAGCGGATTAAAAAATTTAATAGAAACTAATAAAATAAAATGCGAAGTGAGTGGAACCAGCAACTGGACTGATGTTCGCCAGTTTAACCTGATGTTCTCTACAGAATTTGGATCCACTGTTAACGCCAATGATGAAGATAATAAAGTGTACCTAAGGCCGGAAACTGCGCAAGGAATATTCGTAAATTTTTTGAACGTACAAAAAACCGGGAGAATGAAAATCCCTTTCGGTATAGCTCAAACGGGAAAAGCTTTTCGTAATGAAATTGTTGCCAGGCAATTTATTTTTCGCATGAGGGAATTTGAACAAATGGAAATGCAATTTTTCGTAAAGCCGGGTACTGAAATGGAATGGTACAATTACTGGAAAGCAGAAAGACTAAAATGGCATGAAAGCCTTGGTATTCCTGCAGAAAAGCTGCGCTTTCATGACCATATAAAATTGGCACATTACGCAAATGCAGCTGTTGATATTGAATTTGAATTTCCTTTTGGTTTTAAAGAATTGGAAGGCATACACTCCAGGACGGATTTTGATTTAAAGCAGCACCAGGAGTTAAGTAAAAAGAAATTACAGTATTTTGATAATGACCTGAAAGAGGATGGCAAGCCAATTGGAAACTATATTCCATACGTGGTGGAAACTTCGGTAGGACTTGATCGTCTATTCCTAACCGTTATAAGCGTTGCTTATGCGAATGAAAAGTGGAAAAAAGAAGATGGAACGGATGATAGCCGCGTGGTTTTAAGAATTCCGGTAAAGATCGCCCCGTATAAGTTAGCTATATTGCCACTGGTAAAAAAAGATGGCTTGCCGGAAATAGCCAGGCAACTTTTTAATGACTGCAAAAAAGGCTTTCATTCTTTTTATGAAGAAAAAGACAGCATTGGTAAGCGCTACCGGAGGATGGATGCAATAGGAACACCATTTTGCGTAACGATAGATCACCAGACAAAGGAAGATAATACGGTTACGATACGATATCGTGATACGATGAAACAGGAAAGAATTAAGCTGGCTGATGTAAAGCAAATAATTGAAAAACACATTTAGAAATTAATTCAAAAATCTCTATTAATTCTTTTTCGTAAAATAGCAACCATATTGAAAACAAATGTTCCAATTGCTATCACACCAAGTAACAAGGTTGCTACATAAAATGCTTCCATTGATTCATTTCCCGTGAATATAACAAAATTGAAAAAACAGATCACCACAACGAGGTAAGAAATCGCCATTGCTTTGATGCGTGAATTACCAGTATATATAAGCGTTAGTTTAATAATTTTTTCGGCCTAAATAAAATAAGCTTTATCCATATACTTCAAGATGAATTGATTTTCTATCATACCCAAGTTCAAGAATATTTCTTCGGGCATCATCAATCATCGCTTTCCAGCCGCATAAAAAAAAGGACGCGGGTTTCAAATTTTCCAAGTCTCTACAGGCTTCGTTGCTTTTTTTGCAAATTTGCTGGTAAAGACTATGCACATAACCGATGTGCCCATCCCATTCCTCGCGGCTCAATGAAGGCATATAGGTAAAATTCTCCACCCGGTTTTCCAACGCTCTCAATTCTTCATAATACAAAAGATCTTTGCGGGTACGGCAGCCAAAAATGAGGTAAATATTTTCATGAAAAATATTATGTAATTGAATATAATTAACCATGCTCCTAAAAGGCGCAACGCCGGTTCCGGTGCAGATTAAAAAAAGATCTGTTTCGATTTTTTCCGGCAAAGTAAAAACGCCCTGGGCTCCTCGAAAAGTAAGTTCGCTTCCAACTTTTACTTCACTAAAAATATAAGGCGTGCCTGATCCTTCCGATAATAAAACAATTAATAATTCGAAAACATTGGTTCCATCAGGCCAGCTTGCAATGGAATAACTTCTCCATCTCCTGTTTTTCTGTTCATGAATCGGCAGGTCGAGCGTAACAAATTGACCCGGCTTATAATCAAAAATTTCTAATTCATTTACCTTAATAAAATAACGCTTTGTGTTGTATGTCTCATCTTCAATGCGAATAACCGTTCCTGTGCGCCAGGGTTGTGAAGCCATTTAGTTAATTTTTCGGAAAATACGAATGATATTTCAAAATGAAAAAATAAGGTTATTATGAAATAACATTTGCATCAGTTTGAAATAGAAATTCAACGTGCGGTCAATTGTTTTTGATAAAAAATTCATTTACAAAGGGAACACTTACGCAGTTTAAGGAATCAAAATAAACTTAACTTTGCCGCGGTTACAAAAGCTGATGAATGAATCTTGATGTGTTGTTGAATATTTATGAAAAAGATTCCCGCATTTTTTCAATTGCGGATAAGATCGTTTTGTCTAAACCGCAGCACATCCATCTTTCCGGGCTTTCCGGAAGCGCCTCCCAGTTTGTTGTTTCTTCCATTTTTAACCATTCTCTTTCAGCACAATTAAATCATCTTGTAATTTTAAGAGATGCTGAAGAGGCCGCTTATTTTCACAATACGATTGAAAATATCACCAAAGCGCTTGATGTTTTTTATTTCCCTTCATCGTATAAAAATAAAAATAATTACACTCTGCTAAACAGTAGCCACGTAATGTTGAGAACAGAAGCGCTCACAAGATTAAGCATGGGCGGAAACAGGAAAATTTTAGTTACGTATCCTGAGGCTATTTTTGAAAAAGTTGTCCTGTCAAAAACGCTTTCTGAAAATATTATTTCTTTCAAGCAAGGCGAAACTATAAATGTAGATGCATTGCTTTCAAAGTTTGTTGAACATGGTTTTAGCCGAAGTGATTTTGTTTATGAACCCGGCCAGTTTGCGGTTCGTGGAGGAATACTGGATATATATTCTTATGGTAATGAAAAGCCATACCGCATTGAATTATTTGACAACGATATTGACAGCATCCGCATTTTTGATCCGGAAACACAGCTAAGTGAACGCAAACTTTTGCAGGTAAATATTATTCCCAATGTTGAAACGCAATTCACAAGTAAAGAGAAAGTTTCTCTGTTGAATTTTCTTCCGGATAATACAGTGGTATGGACTGAGGATTGGGAATTTATTAAAGAAATAATTGA
>JBDTKB010000235.1:0-9346 GCA_039935555.1 Ginsengibacter sp.
GATACTTTCCGCTTACGGAGGCTATATTCGCCCGGGGGAACGGATTTGGTTCCGGGGGTTAGCACTGCTTTGGATAATACTATTTTCCCTGTTTCTGCGTATGTAGGGAATAAGTTGGGTTCAGGGGCATCCGGACTGGGCGGTAGCGGCGCGTCGTCAGTTGGTGAGGGCTTGTTAAAATCGGTGGGTCAATCACAAATTTTACTTAGCGCTTCCGAAAGTTACTTTCTGCAGGCAGAAGCAGCTCTCCGCGGTTGGACTGGATTTACAGGAGCGGAGACTGATTTCTATAATGGAGTGCTTGCATCGTTTACATACCTGGAATCTAATAATCCTAAAGGCAATGCTGCGGCAGAAGCCACTGCTCTTACGAGTCAGCCTGCTGATAAAATGTCAAATTACGGTGCCTGCACTACAGATGCCGAAAGGCTGGCCTGTATAATTAGGCAAAAATGGGTGGCAATGAATGGAATTACTCCTTTTGAAGCCTACTGCGATTATAGGAGGTTAGGGCTTCCTGCAGATATCCCAATCTCAATTTCTATCTATGTAGATACTCCGCCAACTATCCCGGTAAGGTTTCTTTATCCTACGAATGAGTATACTTTAAACACTGCTAATGTAAATGCCCAAGGCGCCGTCACTGGACATACAAGTAATATTTTCTGGGATAAATAATTAATAAGCCTTAAATCATCAATTTAAAATGAGTATAATGAAAAGATATAATTTTAATAAATTACTTACACTATTTGGAGTTTTGTTTGTCTTAAGTTTGAGTTCTTGTATCAAAGACTTCCGCCCTAATGAAACCAATTTGAATAACCTGAAGCCTACAGTAAATATTGTAGAAGGAGGTTTGTACCAATTTAGTATGCAGGCATTGCTTTTCCCAAGTACAGATGCTATGGACACAGCGACCTTCCACGTAAACTATGCGGCAGTAAATGTCACGCCAACGGATGAGGTATTTTCGATAGCAATAAGTCCCAGTGCAATAACTAATTATAATACTTCTGGAGGAGGCCTTAAGTACGAAATACTTCCTGATAGTTGTTATTCTTTTACTGCCACCTCTGCTACTGTAGCAAAAGGGCAAACTTATTCAGATCCTATTTCTGTGATTTTTTACCCGTCTAAGATTAATCCTTCTTTTAATTATATGCTGCCAATTTCTATAACACAGGCTCCTGCAGGAGTTACTATTAGTAGTAATGTGGGAACTATTTATTACCATTTTATAGGTAATCCTCTTGCGGGAGGTTATACATGGGATTTTACACGATATAATGGTGATACTACAACTGCGCAAAATAGCAGTTCATTTACAGGTCACAGCGTTAACGTTGGTCCGGTTGATCCAAATAATTTAATTTTTCCAGATAGTTATCTCCAAACTTTTGTAGCATCTACCGCAGGAGTTAAATTAACTTTCGATAATAATGGTGGAGTTTTAAGTAATTTTACTGTTAGTTTTGATGATGCAACTATGAGCGGTTTAAGTAGTGGTGGCTTTAGTATTGCCACCGCGCCGGTTCTTCTGTCAGCAAATATTGTCGGAAATGCAGCTACTAATTATTCCGGCTCTTCTTTCCGTACTTACTTTTCTTTAGTAAATAGCTCGGGCGGTACTCGGACATTGGTAGACAATTTTGTTAAAAAATAAATAATAACAAGAATTCAATTTTAAAGGCGATCCCGAATAGGGACGCCTTTTTTTTAAACTAGGTATGATAAAATAAGGTAATGTACTGAATAATGGTTGGTGGATTTTTTTAAAACGAATAAAAGTTTACTGAAACCGGTTTCACTAAACTTCATTCAAACCCTTACCCATCAATAATTACAGAAGGTTTTGCGAACCATTTTTCAGTATTATACCTAAAATAACCTACCTCTGTCTTTGCAAAACCTAGGGATGAGACTTCTAAGAGTTCACAGAATCGCTTAAACTCAATGTCTGGCAATATCAATTCGAGAAGGGAAGTGACGAGGTCTAATTGAATTATTAATCATTAAATGATTTTACAACATTTATCAAAAAGTTCTCGTTGCCGCTCTGGCCGTCATGTTGATCAAAATACGCAGTTAATTTTTCTTTTACTGCAGGAAACGCTTTAGCAATACTTTTTTCCTTAAACGTTATTTTTTTAGGGATACCATTATCATAAGAAATGTAATAGGAAATATCATCTACAAATTTGTCGTAAATATCACCGTCTTTCATCCTGAGCATATCCGTTTGGTCGGCTTTTACAAAATTGGCTTTTACTAGTTTTAATAATGAATAACCTTTGCTGTCGCTGCTTAGTACTTCATAAAAATTAGTTTGGTCAGACGGATCATAAATAGAGGCACTTACAAAATTATAGACTTGATCACCGTTTAGGGTAAACCCACTAATTTGATCTTTTTCCCCAGTTAAGATAACCGATGAATCAGCTTGTTTTATAAAAAGCTGTTGCCTAACTTTATCATACAGAAATAAATAGTTTTTACTAATCACCTGGTTACTTTTCGTAGTAACGCTTCCCGTTGTCCAGTTAGGGAAAAAAAATTGTGAGCCTTTTACCTCCCCGGTACTATAAGTTTGTATTCCGTTAGAGCCCCCATTTGACAACACCTGCTTGAATTCTCCTGCAATTTGAGCGGATTCTACCTGCGAAAAAATTACAGTGCTCAAAAAAAGTAGCACCGGAAGAACTATTATTTTTTTCATACAATTTCTTTTATTCCTAAAGTTAATTCAAATGCATAAATATGAATTCATAAGATTACGGAATTTGCAAATAAATTTTATTGTTTAGAAAAGAGTTTCCAGAGAACGATCGCTTTTTGGATTTTGTTTAGCAGTCAGATTATTTAAAATGTTTCCAAATGGATTGCAACCGGGAAATTATTTGACTAAACGTAGGCATGCGATATTTGGAAAAAACTCACAATTTCCTTATAGGGCATTTATAGATTTTAACCGCATTAGTTTACTTTTGAAAAAAATAAAATGTATCAAACCGAACAACAAGCCCACGAGCCAACTTAACATAGAAATCTCTGAAGAAGTTTCTGAGGGATCTTATGCCAACCTCGAAATTATTACGCACAGCCACGCCGAATTTGTGGTAGATTTTGTAAGTGTGATGCCCGGGCACGCCAAAAAGTAAAGTAAAAGGCAGGATTATATTAACAATCACTCACGCAAAACGTTTCATGGAGGCCATGATTAATAATGCGAAAAAATATGAATCAATAAATGGCACTACACAGGATATTGAAGCAGTTGAATTACCCGTAAATAGTTGCATCTCCATCTGCGCTTTCCGCTTTTCCTGTGAAGTACACTTATCCAATTAATGAGCAAAATCTTAACAAAGCGAATTATGATGTAGGGTCGTCCCTATAAAGTGAGACGGCTTCGTATATCAAAAATAACTGGTTTCAAAAAATGTCTCAAATTATAAAAGAAAGGCGAAAAAATACTTTTTAAAGCAGTTTAACAATTAGTGCTTGTCGTTTAAGTATTCATATATGATTCAAATGAGATTTGTAATCTTTTCTCTTAAATTTTAATATTATGCAGCGAAACAAGACTTATATATGTCATATAATTGTTAATGTTAAAATTAATAATTTAATATTTCGTTAACTTTCCGTTTCACTTCGTTCTTCAATATCATAAAAACTAAAAAGTCACCAATGAGAAAATTTTTGATGGTGTTTGCATTGCTAACGCTTAATGCCATAATTGCCATTGGGCAAAGCCGTACCGTTTCCGGATCTGTAAAAGACGATACCGGATCAGCAGTACCTTTTGCCACAATATCCGAAACCGGAACCAGGCGTGCTACAACAGCCGATGCAAACGGTAATTTTGAAATAAAAATTAAACCTAATTCTTCACTAATTGTAACAGCAACTGGCTTTACTGAACTTACTGTTAGTCCTGAAGGTCCCTCTGTTTCTGTTTTATTAAAAAGAAATCCTGCAGAGTTAACAGCAGTGGTAGTAACCACAGCATTGGGTTTAAGAAGTAATCGGGATAACCTGACAGTAGCCCAGTCAAGTGTAAAGGGTACTGAACTTACAAAATCCGGAGAAACAAGTGTTTTAAATGCTTTGTCCAGTAAAGCTTCAGGCGTGCAGGTTGTAAGTTCAGGCAGTGATCCCGGCGAAAGTGCCTATATACAAATTCGTGGCCAAAGCACCATCACCGGTAATTTGCAACCATTGTTCGTAATTGATGGCATTCCGGTTTCAAACAGTTCACTCGGAAATAATGTCGCTAACGGAACCAGTCAACAGTCAAGAATTTCAGATATTAACCCGGAAGATATAGCATCAGTTGATATATTAAAAGGTGCTTCTGCAGGAGTTTTATATGGTAGCCGCGCAGCAAATGGTGTAGTGCTTATTACTACAAAAAAGGGTAGGGCAAGCGCGGGTAAAATAAATATTTCTTTAAACTCCACTTATTCAACAGATATTTTAAATAAAAGTGTTCCGTTGCAAACAACATTTGGGCAAGGCTTTAATGGGCGTTATGCGTTTGGAAGCCGGTATGCGTGGGGTGATAAAATTTCAGATAGAACGGGCGGATCAGATACTTATTTGACTTCGGGAGCGTATGCAATTTTACCAGACGGAACAAAACGCTATAAAATTGCCAATGGAACTGTTGCTAATATTCATGGTGGCAAAAATTCCACTGATGTTTACGACCATGCAAAAGAACTGTTTCACAATGGAAATTATTTAAACAATACACTGGCTTTAAGCGGTGGTGACGAGAAATCCCAATATTATGTAAGTCTTGCCAACGATGATCAGCAAGGAATATTAAAAGAACGATCAGATTATCACAGGCGGTCATTTAATTTTAATGCCCAGCGGCGATTTAGTGATATTGTAAATATGTCTACTAATTTTGAATATTCAAACGTTAAATCCAACCGGGTTCAGCAGGGTTCCAATACATCAGGTATATTTTTAGGCGGACTACGTACACCTGGCGACTTTAATAACCAGCCATATACGGCAACTTATGTGGATGCATCTGGCGCCTTATTCCCGAATAGGGAACTTGCCTATCGTAACCCAATAGGAGCGAGTACAAGTTCGATTTACGACAATCCATTTTGGGTTCTCCATAATATTACCAGTACCACTGCAGTAAATCGGTTATTAGGTTCTTACGAAATAAACGTAAACGCAACTCCCTGGCTCAATTTTTTAAGCCGTACCGGGGTTGATTATTATTCCGATGATAGAACAGATAATTTCCCGGTAATCTCTGCAAGTTTCCCAGGGGGAAGTTTAACAGTACAGGAACTTTCTGAAATGTCTTTTAACACTGACCTTTTGGCCCGGGTGAAAAGCAAACTATCGAGTGTTGTGGATTTTAACGGTTTCGTAGGTGTAAATTACAATAACCGGCTTTATGAAAATGTTGGTGCAACTGTTGCAAACTTTATCTTACCGGACGCGCCTTTCAATTTACAAAATTCAGCGGGAGCATCAAGAACTCCTTTTAATAGTAATTCTATAGTAAGAACAACTGCCGGATATGTTCAATTGGGATTTACAGCTTTTGATGCTTTAATATTGAATTTAACAGGAAGAGCGGAACATCCTTCAACTGTATCAAAAACTTTTTATTTTCCTTCTGCTTCCCTTGCATGGCAATTTTCAAAATTAAAATCACTTTCAGAGAGTCATACCTTATCATTTGGAAAGATCAGGGGATCATATGGAGAAGTTGGTGTAGAACCTGGTCCATATTTAAACCAAACCTATTACAGTGGCGCCACGGTGGCAGAATCTTACGGTGCCACACTTGACGCCTCATCTCCTGTTTATGGCGGAGGTTATTTAAGAAGCACTACAAAAGGAAACCCGGATTTGTCTCCGGAGCGCAAAAAGGAATATGAAGGCGGATTAGATCTGAGATTCTTTGCAAATCGTTTGTCATTTAGCGGTACGTATTATAGTAACAAAACTATTGGCGCCATATTGCCTGTTCAGGTGCCTGCAACTACCGGATTCCAAGTGGAAAATGCAAATGCTGCCTCTATTCAAAATAAGGGAATAGAAACTGACCTGGGAATTACCTGGTTAAAAAGGAGTGCGAATAAATTTAATATAACCACAGACATTATTTGGTCACAAAATAAAAACAAAGTGCTAAGCCTCAATGGTACTAAGCAAATTGGTCTGAGTGGATTTACTGGCGTTATTTCAAGTGCCGTACCCGGGTATGGTTTAGGGGCATTTTGGGGAGTAGGCTATGATCGGGATTCTAAAGGTAACCTGGTGTTGGATGCAAATGGGTTTCCAACTGTCGCTCCAACAGAATCAGTTCTTGGCGATCCTAATCCTGATTGGACAGGAGCTATTAATACTACAATCTCTTACAGGGGTATAAATTTTTCGTTCTTGTTTGACCACGTACAGGGTGGTGATGTATGGAATGGCACAAGGGCGGCTCTTACAACTATTGGCACTGCTGCAGTAACAGGCACCGAGGTAAAGGCGCCGACTGATTTAAAGGCTTATGACGGTTCTACCATTGCGGCAGGAACTACTTTCAGAGGATCAATAGTTGATTGGGGCGCAGGCCCGGTTGCTTTAACTCAGCCGTGGTACCAGGATATTGGTGGTGGTTTTGGAACAGCAACCGGACCCCAGTTTTTTGAAAAAGGAACCCGTACCCGTTTAAGAGAAGTAAGTTTGGGATACACCTTGTCAGGGAAAAATTTTAGCCAAAAGACAAAATTGCAATCAATTGATTTTTCATTAACAGGCCGCAACATAATATTGTGGGCTAATTATCAGGGAATTGATCCCGAAACAAATTTGGAAGGGCCTTCTAACGGAAGGGGTATTGATTATTTTAATAATCCAAGTTCCAGGTCATATTTATTTTCAATTAAAATCAATTATTAATTATGAAAAAAATTCAAATAAATATATATCTGTTTTCAGTTATTTTATTATTTTTTGCGAGCTCATGTAAAAAGGTAGTAGAAAATATAAATATAGATCCGAACAACCCAACATCTGCCCCTTATAGCTTAGTGTTAAACGGAGCCGAGGTAGCGGGAATACTAATTTATGAAGGCAACCTCGCCCGCATTGCAGGAATGTTCTCGCGTAGCTTTACGGGTGTAGACAGGCAATATGTTAGTCTAAACAATTATAACAGTTCTTCCGTCGATTATAATGATACCTGGGACGGTCTTTATGCAACCGTACTCACACAGGAACAAACTGTGGCCGCTCAAGCTGCCCTGGTAAATGATAAAACCACTGTTGGCATAGCGCAAGTCTTGCTGGCCCAGGGTTTTGGTCTTGCCGCAGATTTATGGGGAGATGTTCCTTTTTCAGAAGTTGGCGACCCGGCCAAATATCCAACGCCGAAATTTGACGCGCAGGCAGATGTTTATAAAGGCGTTCAACTTTTACTGGACAGCGCAATAATCAATCTTTCCGCGAACGTGGGCAACGGCCCCGGTCCGAAGGATATTTATTTTGGCGGTGATAAAAGTAAATGGCTACAGGTAGCCTATACTTTAAAGGCCAGGTTTTCCCTGCATACAAAAGATTATGCCGGAGCTATCGTAAATGCAGGCAAAGGTATTGATAATGCAGCCAATAATATGGTTGACCCACATGGTCAAAGCTATTTGATCGACTTTAATATTTACTATTCGTTTCTTAGCTATGATAGGGTCGGTTATATGAATGCAGAGGGCGCTATTGCCCCTGCTTATCTTGACGGCACAAATGCCCTTTACAAGGGTAATGCAAAAACCGATGAAACGGCTCGGTTTGAATTTTATTACCAATATAATTTAAATAGTTCTGATTCCCTTGATCCGAATGTACTTGTAAGTTTTGATTGGGGAAACCCGGCAGACCAGGACGGTTTTTTTGGCGCTTCTACGCCTTTTCCGTTAGTTACGTTTGAAGAAAATGAATTGATTTTAGCTGAGGCTTATATAAAAAGTAGCAATGATGTTACCAATGGATTAGCTGCCTTAAATACACACAGGGCTTATTTAAACACTGGAGCCAGTATAAATTCAGGGTATCTTCCTGATGGCTCGAAATATCTTCCGTATATAATAGCGGATTTTGCCCCGGGAGGAATTGTAAATCCCACTTCGGCGGGTCTCTCTCAATCAAATGCATTATTAACGGAAATTTTAAAGGAAAAATATGTAACACTCATTGGCCAAATAGAGCAGTTTAATGACGTGAGAAGAACACATAACTTCCTAAAGATTCCACCTACAACCGGAAATAATTTGCCGCAAAGATTTTTGTATCCACAGGATGAAATTAATACCAATCCTAATACACCAAAGTTAGCTGCCGGTGATTTGTTTACAGTTACAACAGTAAATTCCACGCCATATTAATTTATATAAAGGAGTAAGTTCAAAAGAGGCAGCCTTAAAAAACTGCCTCTTTTTATTTTTTTAGAAAATGCTATAGGACATTTATGCAAGCGTAAAAAAGCGGTTAAAAGAAGGAACTGGCAAAAAAAACTTCTAAAATTGATTATTTAAATCGGAACGGAATTTTACAAATAAAAATATAAGATTGACTTTTTGATGAAATCAATAAAAATTCCTGTTGTGAAATTGCTCCTGTTTTCAGCATTGGGACACCCCACAAAAAGAAAATTCTAATCAGATTTGCCAGTAAAAGAAGAAAAATAATGATTTTCTAAATTGAAGGCTCTGAGAATTGCGCAAACGAAATTAGAATTTACTTTTCTTCATATTTTTAAAAATCTATGGGACACCCTAAAATTGATCTTTTAAATTCTAATGGTGTAATTACAAGCAATCTACAAATTAATGTATTCTATACTGCGTAAAACAGGAAAAGCGGTTAAAAGAGGAACTGGCAAAAAAAACTTCTAAAATTGATTATTTAAATCGGAACGGAATTTTACAAATAAAAATATAAGATTGACTTTTTGATGAAATCAATAAAAATTCCTGTTGTGAAATTGCTTTCCAGCGTCTCTGTTTTAATTTACAATTGGTTACTTTTGAAAAAAAATTTATGGCTGATCAAAATCCTGCACCTAACCAACTCAATATAGAAATTTCAGAAGAAGTAGCTGAAGGCGTGTACGCTAACCTTGCCATAATAACCCATAGCCATGCAGAGTTTGTAGTTGATTTTGTAAGTGTGATGCCGGGTACTCCAAAGAGCAAAGTTAAAAGCAGGATCATTTTGACGCCCACACATGCCAAAAGATTTATGAAGGCAATGATTGATAATGTGAAAAAATTTGAATCAATAAATGGCACTATACAGGATATTGAAGCGGTTG
>JBDTKB010000236.1:0-4014 GCA_039935555.1 Ginsengibacter sp.
TCACCATCAGCTTCATAAAAAGTTTCGTGTTGAACCATTCTGAAGCCAAGCGTATTAACGCCCATTTTTTTCGTGCGGCTCCATTCTTTACCACTGGTATCATCGCCGGTGCGGTTTAATTCAAAAACGCCAGCAGATAAATGGCTCATGGTATTGCAGCCGATTAAATAAATACTGCCGGCGGCCTCACGCATTGATTGGTATAAATGCAAAATTATTTCCGCATTCGTTTTATGGTTATCATTAAATTGCCACCCAGGGCTTGTGAGGCCATCTTCCATTTGAAAACCCCATTTTCCAAAAATATCATACGTGGTATAATCGTGTTTAACCATTTCAAAACCCCACTGATGATAAGTGTTCCAAAGGTTTTTTATCCGCTCAATATTTTCTTCAATCGTAGGATCAAGAAGCGGTGTTTTCGGATCATCACGGCCAGGGATAGACGCCATTAATAAACTCTTTTTATCGTTGTGCCTGGCGCATAAAGGCCTTGTCCACAATCCGGGACGCATGCCGGTTTTCTTTATTGCTTCTGCCAGCTTTTTCATGTCACCAAACCTGCTGTTTGAAACTGAAAAATCATCACCCCAGCAACAATCGTCGGGCAGTAACGGAGACTTAATAGCCCAGCCTGCATCAATAACGGAAAATGGAAGGTTATCGGAATTTGAAGCTAATGAAGCCATTAATGAAGTTGTCTCCAATATAAGATCAGCGGAATTATTTCCATAAGCAAAATACCAATCATTGATTCCATAAACAGGTTTTTCGGTCAACCTCGGAGTATCACACATTTGCGAACAAAACCTTCTTACAGTTGCGAAAACATTTTCATTACCTTCCTTTTCTGTAGTAACAATATCCGCCGCATGAAGGGTTCTGTCTTTTAATTGAACACCGTTTCCACCGGTGCGGGTATCCAGCGTTAATTGTAAAGTTGCATTTGTTATTTGCCAGGAACAAATAGTACTGCAACCTGTTTTTACACCAAAGCAAACAGTGTTATTGTCATCATGCGCAACACAATACCAGGGAAGTTTTTTTGTGTCACCGATTTTTTGCCAGGATACTGTACCATAGGTCCTCTCCCACGCATCACCCAAAATACTTGCTGTGCCGGATGTTGGATATTTCCATGAAAGTTTTATCTCCTTCAAAGCCAGTGGCGATTGTGCAAAAACTTCAATTTTATCAGTCAATTTTTTTAATTGAACGATCACATCTTTATACGTCCAGGTATATTGATCAGAAGATTGTAATGCATAGTATTGATCGCCTGAAAGAATTTCAACCTTATCTGGCATTTGAATAACGGATTTTTTTTTACCACCAGCTTTTGAAAAATCAGCAATCAACAAACCAGCAATGGAGAGCGATGACATCTTTATAAAATTTCTTCTTTGCATGCTATTTTTTTTACGCAGTTGTAAGGGACATTAAATTGAAATTAATTATTCAAAGTAGATTTTTACTGTTTGATAAAGCAGGCGATTCTGCATATACTGCGTTTGTGTATTTAATTTTTCTGAATAGCCTTCAAGACCAAAAAGACCGGCTGCGTTGCCTTTATTCACGGCTATTTCCAGGTAATTGGCAGAATTAAATAAAGCTAATTTTTCGCTTTCATTTACATCAGCATATGTTTCACTAATCTTATCAATGATCTCATCTCTTTTAAAAACAATTTTAAAGCTTCTGCCCCTGCGCTGCTCTTCAAATTCTTCTTTGGTGATATTGATAATTACATTTTCAAAATTATCAATGAAGATGATTTGGCCTTCAATATATTTTGGGCCAAGCAAAGGGCGCAAAGGATTTTTCACTTCGATGGAAACGCTGCTATCACCCACTTCATCCATCGTGCTTCCTTCCAGTAATTGTTGATAAGCTTTGCCAAAAACAGCCGCGCAATACAACGTATTTTTTTGCGCAGAAGACTTCAATGGAAGCGCTACAATTTTTTCCGGCGCTTCTTCCAGGATCATTGTTATCAAACCATTATCTGCACAGCCGATGTATTGATTATCATGTTGAATTAACAACAGATGTTCCGGTCGTTTATCAAACAGGTTAACCAAAACAATATGAAAGGTATGGGGTGGAAAATTTTTTATTGCATTGCGGCAAACGTATGCTGCCTGTGGGTAATTGAATGGAGAAAGCTCGTGTGAAATATCAACAATATTAAAACTGCTATTAATGCTCAGCAACTGGCCTTTCACGGCTCCCGTTAAAAAATCCTGTCTTCCGATGTCAGATGTGAGCGTTATTAAAGGCATTCAAATTATTTACGCTTTTCTTAAAATTAAAAGATAATAAAAAAGCAATGAATAGTATTACAATTATTTTACAAGGTTCCCATTCTTAAAAAAAAATTTGCGAACCATTTTATCCGCCAGGTTGGGGAAATATTTATTCATAAAAACCATACGCTTGCCATTAGCAGTTAATACAAGCGTTCTTTTTCTTTTTGTAATTGCGTTTATAATATGATCAGCACATTCTTCGGCGCTCATCATTTTCCCTTCGTCCATAGGCGATTCTCCCTGGGGCTTGGCATCTTTATTTAATGCTGCATTTCTAATGTTTGATGTTGTAAAACCAGGACATACCCACATTACATTTACCCCGGTATCAAGTAGTTCAGTTCGTATGGACTCCAGCCAACCATTTACAGCAAACTTACTGGCGCTATAACCGCTCCTACCCGGCAACCCGCGATAACCGGCTATCGAGGAAACACCTACAATACTTCCTTTTCTTTCCATAATAGTATTCATGGCAAATTTTGTACAATAAACAGTGCCCCAAAAATTAATATTCATCACATTTCTCAGGGTATCCAATTCAGTATCTTTAAAGAGCGCCCGCATTGATATGCCAGCGTTATTTATCAGAATATCAATGCCACCAAATTTGGCTATTGCAGCTTGAATAAAATTCTTACAATCCTCCTCTTTGCTCACGTCAGCGATCATGGTAAAAAGTGGTGCATCTTTATATTCATTCTTTAATACATCAAGCTTTTGCTGATTGCGGCCGCAAGTGGCCACCTTCGCGCCCATTTTTAAAAATGCAGCAGTTAAAGCCTTCCCGATTCCATCACTTCCGCCGGTAATTACCACTATTTTGTTTGAGTACATTATTCAATTTTATTAGGGGCAAAAATAACATTGATGTCGGTGTAATAAAAGATTATTTTAACCCGGATCGATCTTATCCTCAATAACTTCTGTAAATAATTTGTTGCAAAATCTTTTTACCTTATTTTTGCACTCCTTTAAAAAGAATTGGTAGCTCAGTTGGTAGAGCAATACACTTTTAATGTATGGGTCCTGGGTTCGAGTCCCAGCCAGTTCACCAGATGGGACAATTGCGAAAACTCTTCGGTTGTCCCATTTTTGTTTTCTTCAAAATCCGCGTCAGGCTATATATCAGCCGTACTGCTTCTTTCTTCTGCTCCTTCTTCCAAGACACACCGTTCACCATTCACAATTAAGGTCAGAGATATACTCAATTCGCTACCTTAAAGATAGGAATGCTTTGTAGGCTTCCCCGATCACAAATTTGAAATCCTTTTTATAGCAAGCGGTGTTTTTGTTGCACAAAAAACCAGCTTGCTTTTTCTCCCGTCGGTCAAAAAAGAAAGACATACAATTCCTTCTCAATACCATTTAGCTGATTACTATTGTGATCTTGTTAATCGTCGTCTCTTTCGAATCCCGCCGCAAGCGGGATGAGATGAGCCATGAGTTTTTGCTTTGCCAACACATAGCTGGCTCCTGTTATTTTTGCAATATAATTTACTGGAGATTTTGATAGTTTCTTATGGCACCGGGAGAGAAAGGGTTTGGATCATTTCGTAATCTGGATTTACAAAATTACTCTTAAGTATTTGCGTGTACCTATCTCCGTTATATCATAACAAGACCTGCGTATCCAATATTTCATTTAGACAAATAAATTACTTTAATTCCTACATTTGAAAATGTATTCAGCAGATTTAAAAAA
>JBDTKB010000237.1:0-5880 GCA_039935555.1 Ginsengibacter sp.
CCAATGTTTATCGTATCCGAATATTTGTTGCCACATTTATCAGTTGCCGAAACAAAATATTTTCCTGGTTTGGTAACTGTTAAGGTTGAGTCGCCGCTACCATCCTGCCATTTATAAATGGTAAATCCCGTGCCTGCATGGAGGATCATTTTATTGCCTTTACAAAGCAAAGTATCCGGTCCCAAATTAATAGCATCATGCAACTTTATAATTGTAACCGGCAAGGAATCCGTTGCTACAATACATTTGCCTTCAGGCAACGAAGCATATAATTTTCCCTGCCAATTAATGTTCTTAAAATGTATAAGTACGGTAGAATCATTTTGAGGGCGCAGGCTATCTATAGCAGTTGAATCTATTTTCCATTGGGTAATGCCACCACATGCAGCATTTTTATAAGTGGTAAAAACCACGGAAGCCTGGCTGCCGCAAAAAGCGCTTCCATGAATTTTTATGCTGTCGCAGGAATTTAATTGCTTGCAGGGATCCGAAGATAAAATCTGTAGCGTATCATTTGAAGTGAACGTATAATTAACAGCATCTACTTTATGGTTTATGTTGGTACCAAGAGATGCATAAGACATGTCCTCGATAATATGAAGTGGCAAAAATTGCATCAGGAAAATTTGAGTACCAAGGCAAGCTGAAGAAGTATCACTATTATGCATTTTTATAAACTCGATAAAAGTATTAGAGCCTCCTTCAAAATATGATTGCGTGTATACATAACCGTTATCAGCCGTGTACCTGAAACTTCCTGGTTCCGGCAACGCGATGTTATTATAACTTTTCTTTCGTTGGTTTAAAAACTGTTGATTTTCAAATGCACCAAAATAAAGTGTGGCATTAAGCCGGTTAATGTATTGAAAGAGTAAGATGAGGCCTTTTCCTTTTTCATTAAAAAAAATATTATTATTGAAATAATTGGTTTGTAAAGGAGAGCTTACCGTATATGCATTTACCAGGTCAAAAGAAGCATTGAATTCCATCACGCCGAAATGATCAATAATTGGAGTGTTATGCAGAAAATCAGAAAAGAGTTTTCCACTAACAATAAAGTGCCCGTTAGATAAGCGCGTACATTGATTATAATAATAGGTAAACGTTTTATTTAATTCAACATTCTTGTCAGTGTAATCGGGTCTATAAAACCGTTTCTTAAGAATGTCGCCGGTATTATAATCCAGTGTTAAAAAGTTTACGGCTGCTGGAATTGAGGCGTTATCATTTCCATGGCTTATGCCTACTTCCAATAGCCGTCCATTTTGAAAATATACGGCAAGACCTTCCGCTCCTTCGTTGGTACCGGAGGCGTTTCCATAGTTGGTATCCCAAATTAAATTGCCCGATTTATCAAGCCTGATGATAGTTTCAGCCAGCTCTGTATTGCCATTACTTTCAGTAGTGCCACATAAAAGCAAATCTCCATTTAAACCTTCTGCCAAACTATTTATATTAATAGAGATTTGCGGATAGGTATTGACAAGGGTCGTATGCAACCCCTTTTGCCAAATTATTTTTCCATCGCCCGTTAACCGGTAGACAATCGTATTACTGTTATTAAGAATTGCGGTAGTATCAATACTGCCCACACAAACAATATCTTTATTAGAAAGTTCAAAGGCGTTAAACATAAAAAAAGTAAAAAAAGTTCCCGGCGTGGGATCGTCAAATTCTTTTATCCAGGAAACATTTCCCATGTTATCTGCCTTAATAATTAAAGCATAACCACTCGCTATAAAATTAGCTTTAGTAGTATCATAGATCAGTCCTAAAATGAGTGTGCCATCATCAGCTGTAGGAACCATTTTTTGTACATAGATCCAACTGCCACTTGTGTGTAAAAGGCGCACGAAAGACGTATCTCTACAAGTTGGAAGCGTTTGGGGTAGTTGGCGGGGAAGATTATTTAAGTTTTTTTCAATCGGTATTTCCTCCACTCTTGTCTTAATAAAATCTCTTAATAATTCAGGCGATTGTAACTGACCAAAAGACAACCGGCTTTCCGGGGCTGGTTTATTTGTTTTTGCTTTGCCAAATCGCGTAAACGGACTCAAATTCGAATTTGACTCAAGGATATACTTTCTCCTTAAATCATCATTGTGAGTTTGGGAAAATGAAGTCACATAGCAGAAAGCAAAAAAGGCGAAAACGCAAACACCCTTCATAAACTAAATTTAAGCTTTTCTTGCTTTGCGGTTTGAACTTTTTATGAAAAAAGGTACATTAAAAGTCACCTTCACGATTAGGAGATTTTAGGGGTAGTGCCATGTAAAACATAGAACCGTCTCCTTCTTTGGTGATGAAGTGCAGAGAGCCGGCTTGTCGTTTTATTATTTCATTTCAAATATCAAGGCATGATTTCGCCCTGTAAAGAGCCTGGCGACATTGTCCATACAAATTTGCCGGGAACAGTTATTAAAGCAGGTCGAGATTATTATGGTTGCTAAGTTAGTTTTGATTTAGTTTTTCAATGAAGGAGTTTTTTATTTCCGCTATTTTTTCCTTTTCATGTGCGTCTTTATTTTCAACTGAAAGTGATTCGATTTTTTCCTGCAGTTCCTCTTCAAATATTTTTTTATGATTGTCGTAAGCCTCTTGGGTTAATTCTTTAGAAGCCATACTTCTGTTTTCATATTTTGTCTGTAATTCTGCCAGGTGATTATCTAATCTTTCCTGTGCAAACCGGGAAAATATCTCAATTGGATTTTTCTCATTACTCATCTTAAATTATTTTATGGTTATTTAAGTATGGTTAATTATTGCCTTAGATGTAAGCCGGTCTTATAATTTCAAATTCCTCAATCGTAAGGAATTCGCTATTACAGAAACGGAGCTAAAACTCATTGCCACGGCTGCAATCATGGGCGATAATAAAATTCCAAAAACAGGAAACAAAATCCCTGCCGCAATTGGAATACCCAATGTATTATAAATAAAAGCAAACAAAAGGTTTTGATGAATATTTTTCATTACGCCACTACTTAATTTTTTGGCCTTCGCAATACCGCGAAGGTCTCCCTTCACTAAAGTAATTTGTGCGCTTTCTATAGCTACATCCGTTCCGGTTCCCATTGCTATTCCCACATCCGCTTGTGCCAATGCTGGTGAATCATTGATGCCGTCGCCCGCCATAGCTACTTTTTTACCTTCGCCCTGCAACTTTTTTATTTCTTTCAATTTATCTTCCGGCAAAACCTGCGCTTTAAAAGAAGTCAAGTTCAATTCGTCAGCAACCGCTTTAGCTGTGCCTTCGTTATCCCCGGTAAGCATGATTACTTTTATGCCATCGTCCAATAGTTCCTGAATCGCTTTTTTGGTACCTTCTTTTATTTTATCCGTAATTGTGATATACCCAACCGCTGCTTTATCAATGGAAATATAGGATACCGTTTTACCTGATTTTTGTTCAGCATTTACTTTCTCTTCCAGGTTCACAGGTATGGTTGAATTGGTTTCGTCCATTAGTTTTTTATTGCCGAGGGCAATTGATTCGCTATCAAAATTTCCCGTGACACCCTTTCCGGTTATCGCTTTAAAATCCTTCACTTCTTTAAATGAAAGGCCCTTATCTTTTGCATATTTTACAATTGCATTGGCCAAAGGATGCTCACTATATTTATTGAGCGACGCAATTTTTTGTAAAACATCTTCCTCTTTAAAACCATCCACCACATACATATTTCCAACTGATGGTTTCCCTTCCGTAAGCGTACCGGTTTTATCAACAATCAGCGTGTCGATCTTATTCATTTTTTCCAGTGCCTCAGCATTCTTGATTAACACGCCGGATTGCGCACCTTTGCCAACTCCAACCATAACAGACATAGGCGTGGCTAAACCTAACGCACACGGGCACGCGATAATTAATACAGCAATCGCATTTACAAATGCATATACATTCCTGGGTTCAGGGCCAATTGTTAACCAAACAAAAAAGGTGATAACAGAAATTATCACAACTACCGGCACGAAATATTTAGCGACTTTATCAGTCACTTTTTGAATAGGCGCGCGTGAACGGCTGGCATCATTTACCATTTTTATTATATGGGAAAGAAGTGTTTCAGCACCTACCTTTTGAGCTTTCATTACAAACGAACTCGTAGTGTTGATGGTTCCTGAAGTCACACTGTCGCCGGCTTCTTTATCTACCGGTATTGGTTCGCCGGTGATCATAGATTCATCAATGCTGCCCGCACCTTCGGTTACTACACCATCAACAGGAATTTTTTCTCCTGGTTTTACACGTAAAAGATCACCCGTTTTTATTTCATTTATAGAGATTATCTTTTCATTTCCCCCCGTTATTAGTGTAGCATTTGACGGTACTAATTTCAATAGTTCTTTAATGGCGCCACTTGTGCGGCTGTGCGCTTTTGCTTCCAGCAATTGACCCAATAATACCAGTGTTATAATTACTGTAGATGCTTCAAAATAAACAAATACGCTACCGCTTGCGGTTCTGAATTGAGCAGGAAAAATAACGGGAAACAACATGGCAGTTACGCTAAAAAGAAACGCCACACTCGTGCCAATTCCTATGAGCGTAAACATGTTGAGATTCCATGTGACTATTGAACGCCACGCTCGTTGAAAGAACATCCAGCCCGCATAAAATATAACCGGGATTGCTAAAACGAACTGCACCCAATTCCAGTTTTCCTGGCGCATTACTTTCATTAGTGGATTATTTGAAAGCATGTCGGACATAGCGATGAGAAAGATAGGAACGGTAAAAGCCAGGGCGATTTTAAATTTCTTTAAAAGGTTTTTATAGGTTTTATCTTCCTCCGCGGCAACGGGTTTCATCGGAACTAAATCCATTCCACAAATAGGGCATGCTCCCGGCGCGTCTTTTATTATTTCCGGGTGCATCGGGCAAGTATATTGTTCGGCATTCACCGGGGCAGTATGTTCTTTTTCTAAGTTCATTCCACAAACGGGGCAGCTTCCGGGTTTGTTATAAGTTTTATCACCCTCGCAGTGCATAGGGCAATAATAAACGCCCTCTTCATTATTTTGAGATGGAACCGGAGCCGAAGGTTGTGTTACTTTTTTCGTGTGTGTATGCCCGTTATCTGCGCCTGTTTTTTCGGTAAGTTGATATTTGGGATAGTTTTTTAAAGCAGATTTTAATTCATCAGTGGTAACATGTTCTTTCATGGTGATAGCTGCTTCACCTTTTGGCAAATCAACTAAAACTTCTTCAACATTTTTTACGCCTGATAATAATTGTGTCACCTTTGCCTGGCACCCTGAACAACTCATCCCGGTTACGCTATATGTATGTGTCATTAATTTTTTACACAAAGGTAGCCCTCATCAAACCCGTGATCATTACATAATTGTGTATTTGAGTTATAACATTTACAGGTTATCGATACTTTTCCTGCTGTTTTTGCCTAAAGATTTGTAAAACGTGGGTGTAAGCCCGGTTTGTTTTTTGAATTGGTTGGATAAATAGGATACGCTACTATATCCCAGCCGGTCAGCAATTTGAGATAACGTCAGTTCATCATACTTTAATAATTCCTTTACCTTTTCAATTTTTTGGGCAATAAAGTACTTTTCAATAGTAGTGCCTTCTACTTCCGAAAAAAGATTGCTGAGATAATTGTAATCATGTAAAAGCTTCTGACTTATATGCTCGGAGAAATTCGTTTTTAGCTGGCCATCAGCATAATGAACCAAATCGACAATGGTATTCTTGATCTTCTCAATCAGCTTACTTTTCTTATCATCTATTAATTCGAAGCCGAAGAATTGCAGCATTTTATTTAGATCTTTTTTTTGTTGCGCTCCCAATTCTTCCTTTATGTCAACTTCTCCCAATTCAATTTTTTCAGGATGAAGGCCAAACTTAATCAATTCATCTTT
>JBDTKB010000238.1:0-11679 GCA_039935555.1 Ginsengibacter sp.
CATACAGCAGATGTGCTGGAAATGTGGCAGGCGCAAGCGGCCATTAATAAAGTAACACAGCAGCAGCGTTGGGATGTTGATTCGCTGGTAAATTTGGTGAGTAACTTACAAGACCAGGTTAGCTCGCTAAAAAAGAAAATGAATTAGGTTTGTAATCAACCATTAGATTTCGCTTCACGCTTACTATTAGAATGAAGCCGTTCAGATACATCGATTCACATTTAAAAAACACAAAAATGATCAAGTTACAAATCGTAGGCAACCTCGGCGCAGATTGCATACAAAAAGAAGTAAACGGCAAAACAGTTATCAATTTTAATGTGGCACACACAGAAAAATTTAAAGATGCCCAGGGAAATTTAAAAGAAAGAACTACGTGGGTTAATTGCGCCTATTGGACGGATCGCACCGCGCTTTCGCAATATTTAAAAAAAGGTAAACAGGTTTATGTTGAAGGCACGCCCGAAGCGGAAGCTTATACCAATAAAGAAAATCAACCGGCGGCCACTTTGCGAATGAGGGTAAGAGACCTGCAATTATTAGGTGGTAACACGGATGGCAATTCAGGAAGCTCTAATGCGGGTTCCTCGTCCAATCAATCTTCATCTTATTCTTCAAATAGAAATTCAACTGTTACTGCAGATGTTGATGAAGCGGCAGATGATTTGCCTTTTTAGGTTTAATGGGGTTTAGTAAGTAATTAAAGGCAGCATTTTTTGCTGCCTTTTTTTGTAGGTTTAGTTTTATTTTAAATCCAGTTATTTGTGAATGGGATTCGATACGTTCGGTGGCTTGTTACTAACACTTCCGTCCGGATTTTCTACTGGCTTGTTATTGATATTAAATTGATTTGTAGATTTATTGGCTTTATACGGGCTTGAAGAGTAGGGTATAACATATCGTTCACTTTTATGAGTTACTTTATTACTTTCGGTTCCCTGGTGATTGATTGTTTGAGCTGCATTTCCACTTGATTTTAACGTTGGCACTTGGTTGGAAGGAAGCGTGGTCGGCTTTCTAAGGGAAGCAGGTGTTCCCGGTTTATCATTAATTGTCCTGGCACTATCTCCCTGCCCGAAACTCAAAATAGAAGCAAACATTATTGGGAATATAAATAAAATCGTTTTTTTCATGATAAGTATTTTGTAAATAGATCGCAGACAATACTATGCCAGAAAATTTTTTTCTCTAAATGTCTCTTTGGTTCCATTAATATTTTGTGTTGATTCGTGGCATTAAAAATGTATTAAATTGGGTCAATAAATGAATTCCATTTTCTTAAATATTATCAACATAAATTGAATATTTTTATAACTTTTTAGCGAAAGAACCGGACTGAATTAATGAAAGATATTTCTACTAAAAACACTGCTGAGGTCAATTTTCAGTTCTTTTCCGGGGGCGGAGACATGGGTGGCCTGATGAGAAATAAAAATTGGGACGAAACCATTTTGGGCAACCCGGCAACCTGGCCACAGAGCCTTCGTACTACCTTAAGTATCATCCTGAATTCCAAATTCCCCATGTTTCTTTTCTGGGGTAAAGATCAAATTTGCTTTTATAACGACGCCTATCGTCCAAGTCTTGGGAACAATGGCAAACACCCGGCGATACTGGGCATGAATGGCAAAGATGCGTGGCCCGAGATATGGGATTTTATCAAACCAATTATAGATAAAGTTCTTATTGGCGGTGAAGCAAGTTGGTATGAAGACCAATTATTACCCATTTACCGTAATGGAAAAATGGAAGATGTTTATTGGACGTTTAGTTACAGTCCTGTTATTGATGAAACGGGAAAACCTTCGGGTGTATTTGTTACTTGCAGCGAGACAACCGAAAAGGTAGTAAATACCCAGCGCTTAAAAGACAGCAATGATCAATTAGCGTTCGCTATAGATGCTGCTGAATTAGGAACCTATGACTACAACCCCGTTACGAAGAAATTTACCGCCAACGACAGGCTGAAAAATTGGTTTGGCCTGGAGCCTGGTGACGAGATAGACTTACAATATGCTATTAATAACATTATTGAAAGCGATCGTAAAAGAGTGATAGATGCCATCCATGACTCACTGAATTATAGTTCCGGGGGAACCTATGATATAGAATACTCCATAATAAATCCCGTTTCCAACAAAAGGATAATTGTAAGGGCAAAAGGGAGAGCCTCCTTCCTGGAAGATAAAACTGCTTACCGCCTTAATGGAACTTTACAAGATGTGACAGCAACAGTAATAGCTAATAAAAAAATTATTGAAAGTGAAAGAAGTCTTAGGCTAATCATCCTTCAGGCCGCCGTTTCAATCGCCATTTTTCGCGGCCCCGATCACGTTGTTGAAATAGTAAACCCAAAAGCACTGGAACTGTGGGGCAGAAAGGAAGAAGAGGTACTGAAAATTCCGATAATTGAGGCAATGCCGGAATTAAAAAGCCAGGGAGTTAAGCAGTTTCTTGATGAGGTGTATACAACGGGAAAAAGCTTTACAGCAACGGAATTGCCTCTCGAAATCAAAAGAAATGGAAAGATTGGTAAAGTTTATATTAATTTCAGCTATGATCCACTTTATAATGAGGAAGGTGCTGTTGAAGGGATTATAGCTGTTGGAGTTGAAGTTACGGAACAGGTTCAGGCACGGATTGACGTAGAGAATAGTGTGGAAAGGGTGCGGGCCATTGTTGAAAGCGCACCTTTTCCAATCGGGGTTTATACCGGGCGGGAAATGAAAATTGTTCTTGCCAACCAATCTATACTTGACGTTTGGGATAAAGGCAATGATGTGGTTGGTAAACTTTATACTGAAATACTTCCGGAATTGGAAAACCAGGAGATATTTGATCAGTTAGATGCGGTTTACAACTCGGGAATCCCTTTTCACACTAAAAACCAGCAGGTAGATATAGTAAGTGAAAACGTGAAAAGGACCTATTACTTCAATTACAATTTTACTCCGCTTTTTGATGCAGACGGCTTGGTTTACGGGGTAATGAATACTGCAGCCGACGTAACTGACCTGGTTATCGCAAATAAAAAGGTGGAAGAAAGTGAACAACGCTATCGCCAAACCGAAGAACGGCTGCGGCTGGCTATTGAGGCGACGGAATTGGCAACCTGGGATCTTGATTTAAAAACAGATAAAATTGTTTATTCACCAAGGCTTTCTCAAATATTCGGGCATGAACTTTTGGATAATCACGAACACCAATACGTGCGTCGGCAGATACATCCTGAGGACGATGAAGTGGTACGAAAAGCTTTTGATAAAGCATTGGTGAGCGGAAACTACCAGTATGAAGCACGTATCATAAAACCTGATCAAAATGTTAGCTGGATTAAAACACAGGGTAAAATATTTTATAATATTGATAACGAACCGATCAACCTGATAGGAACGGTACAGGATATTACGGAAGAAAAAAAATACCAAAGAGAGTTGGAGGAAAGTGAAGAAAAATTTCGATTGTTGTCTGAGTCGATCCCGCAATTTACCTGGACAAGTAATCGCCAGGGCGAGATCACTTATTTTAACGACGCCGTTTATACTTACTCGGGCCTAACTCCGGTTGCCTTGCAAGAGGGTTTTTGGGCCCACATAGTTCACCCGGATGAAATGGAGGCGACAATGTTTCAATGGCAAAATGCAATTAAAAGTGGAAGGCCATTTGTTATGGAACACCGTTTCCGCCGGTCAGACGGTGAATACCGCTGGCAGTTAAGCCGCGCGTTGCCTCAACTGGATGCTGAAGGAAATACTCAAATGTGGGTAGGTAGCAGTACCGATATCCAGGAACTTAAAAAACAAGAGGAAGAAAAGGATTTCTTCATAGGCATTGCGAGCCATGAATTAAAAACGCCAATAACTTCTATCAAGGCATATATTCAATTGCTGTTAAGTAAATATGAAGACAACAATGATCCCTTCTTAACAAAATCCCTTATAAATGTAGACCGCCAAATTGTAAAAATAACGACGCTCATTTCTGATATGCTCGATCTGTCGAAGATTAAGTCCGGCAATCTTTATCTGCATAAAGAAGATTTCAACCTGAATAAAACAATTGCAGAAGTTATAGAAGAGATAAGTAACATCAATTTAACCTACAAGATTGCATTTTCCGGGGAGGCAGAAATTACTGTGAAAGGGGACCAGGAAAGAATAGGGCAGGTATTGACCAATTTTCTTACCAACGCCATCAAATATTCTCCTGAAGCTACTGACATAAAGGTGACGAGTGTAAAAGATAATCATAAGATTATTGTTTCTGTGGAGGATATGGGAATAGGCATTAATAAAAACGACCAGGAAAAAATATTTGACCGTTTTTACCGCGTGGAAGGCAAGAACGAAAAAACATTTCCAGGGTTTGGCATCGGCTTGTTTATTTGCCAGGAAATAATTCACCGGCATAATGGAAAGATCGGCGTAATAAGTGAGCCGGGAAAAGGTTCGCTTTTTTATTTTACATTACCGGTTGAAGATGGTGGTGGCATGTTGAATTTAAGTAAAACCATAGTCACGGATAATTTAGATTTCTTTCAAAAGTGATCCTTTTTAAATATTATCCTTAATCCCTTTTGCAGAAAGTACGGGCTAAATGAGTAAATAGAAAGATTTGGCAACATGTTTTCATTTCCAGAGATTTTAGTTTTTACTTCAATGCACAATGTTCAGAACACAGGATTGAATAATGAATCAGATGCTATTTCAGAAATAGCATTTGAGGTGAAGGAAGAGCCAATCTACTTTATAGAAACAAAAAGTTATTGAAGATATTTAATTGTAGCATTTCAAAACGGCAAGCCGGGAAAAATTACAATGACAGGCTTTCAAACAGAACACAACCGTAATAAACTTAAAAGTGCTTTTAATGATGAACCAAAATTGATTTTCATTGAACATTTAGAAAATGATGTAGATTTAGTCGCATTGAGCAGCATCAACGAAGCTGTGTTATTCAACACAAGCCAAATAAATTAAGTAGATAGTAGAACAACAAAAGCAAGGTGAAGAAATCTAAAAGCAACAATAATTAGCCAATTCATAACGCCAAAATGAAAGAGCAAATAAAATATCAAATTCAACCTGAAATATTGGAGTTTATGCGCAAGTCATCTGGCATGACGGAAGATGACGTTGCAAAAAAGCTGAAACTTCCTAAACCCAAATACTTAAGCATTGAAGGGGGCGAAGAACCAATTTCTCAAAATGACTTGGTTAATCTTGCTGATATTTATAAGAGACCGCTAATAGCTTTTTATTCTGCTGATGTTACTAAAGTTCCTGAAATGCCCCAAGATTACCGTTTGAATCGTGATAAGAAAATTTCGTCAGAAGTTTTTTTAGCAAAAAGAAAAGCATTGTATTTGGCAGAGGAGTTACGGGAAGTTACAGGAAGAAAAACAACATTGCCAAACATTAACACCAATGTTGCATCAGAAGTGTTGGCTGATAAAGTGAGAACACTTTTGGAAATTGATTTTGAAATTCTGAAAGAAATTGTTGAGAGCAAACAAGAAACCGTTTTGGCTTATTACAAATCTTTGATTGAAGAAAAGTTTTTCATTCCTGTCCTTGAACATCCGTTGAAGAAGGCAAGCGGAGTAAGAGCATTTTCAGTGTTGAGTGATGTTAGTGTAATTGTGCTGAATGAAAGTGATTCAAACGAAGTGAGATTGTTTTCACTGTTCCATGAATTTTGTCATTTGCTGAAAAAGCAAGACGGTATTTGCACCGTTGATATTGAGAAAGACCAACACAACCAACCCGCGGAAAAATATTGTGACGAGTTTGCAGCTTTTCTTTTGATGCCTGAACAACAACTGAAAAGTGTGATAAAAGGATTGCAGATTACAACGCTGAAAGAGTTGGGAGAAATTTCAAAACTTTTTGGAGTAAGTAAATTGGTTACGATTATTCGGATGAAAGAATTGAACATCATCAATCCAACTCAATACAGACTACTGAAAACAAAATTAGAAGCAGTGCAGAGTTCAGGATTCGGCAGAAGAAACTGGGAGCAGACCTATGTGAAAAGAACAAGTCGCTTGGTGTTGAATCATTTGATTGATTCATTCAAGAGAGGAGATTTAACCTACACTTCTCTTGCAAACATCACCGGTATTAAAGACAAGTACTTGCAAAAGTTTATTTAATGCCAATCAAGCGGACACTTTTCACCAATGATATTTACACGATTGACATGAGTTCAATCAAAGAACTGCATGAACGCTATCCGAAGAATCTTTTCCCTACTATTTGGCAACACATAGAAAGTTTGATTCAGAACGGACAACTTGTTTCGCACATTGAAGTGCAACGGGAAATTAAAAACACAACCAATCTGAAAGACAAACTTTTGCTTTGGAGCCACAAGAACAAAAAAATATTCATGAGCATTGATGCTTGTCAGACAAGCAAGATTTCTTTGATACAGAGCAAATACAACAAAGGTGAATGGCAGAATAAAATGAACAGAACAGGGCCTTGGGCAGACCCTTACCTGATTGCGATAGCAATGTGTGAAAGTGCTACCATCATTACACAGGAAAGCAAAGTGAAGGCAAACAGAATCCCACCTATTGGAGATCAACTTGGCGTGAAATCCTTAAACCTGTTGGAGTTCTTTCAGGAATTAAAAATCAAACTGTAAAGCTAACGCACAAAAAATACACTATTGTAATTCGCACAAGCTAACTCACCAGGGCAGGCACTTTGCAAGGGACACAAAGCCGACATATTCTGATGAAGGGCGAACGTAAAAAATGGGGTTTGCCAAAATGGGGTCGGACTGAAGCCGTGTTCCAGCTTTTGTATTTAAATTTGGCTTCATATCAGATAGGACGGTATTAATTTGGCTTTGTACAATCAGCAACTTTTATTTATAAACTTGGCGTTAGTAAGCAGGGGGCCGGATATCTATTTCCCTCAATTCGGCAAATCATGATGTACCTTGAATATGCGAACTATACATCAAAGCGATAAAAAATCGATTTTATTTTATCTGATGTGCCATTTTTAAAAACGAACTATAAACTTTGCAATAAAGAGTAAATTTGCAGCATAAAAATTTTGCTAAACTGTTTAAGTTCTTTTAGACATTTCCTATAAATGAATTTAACAACCGTTAGCACAAAGTATTCGTATATGGTTGGTCGATGCCGTTATTATGAATTGAAATACCCCTGGAAAAGCGTTAGGAACCTCTTCCTAATGGGTCACATTTTTAAAAACCTGCATCAATAATGGCCATTTTGACAAATTTCATGAAGAAAGTCAAAATTGCTATCGGTGGTTTAAAAAGTTGACAATGAAATGAAAAGCTTAAAAAATTATATTGAATCGGGGATTTTGGAATTATATGTTCTGGGGATGACTAATGCTGAGGAATCAGCAGAGGTGCAGGAAATGGCGATGCTGCATGAAGAGGTACGAGCGGAAATTGATAAAATTTGTGTGGCAACCGAAGCATATGCACAAGCACATGCAATTAAGCCGACGGTTACCATAAGGCCATTATTAATGGCTTCAATTGATTACTCTGAACGCTTAAAAAATGGCGAGCCGGTTACCTCACCGCCTGTTTTACACAATGGCTCTGCAGTTACAGATTATAATTTCTGGCTAAATTCCAAGGATGCAGTTGCTCCTGAAAATTTTGAAAACATTCATGCGCGGTTAATCGGCTATACACATGAAATGACAACTGCGATCATTTGGGTTAAGGATTTTACACCACCTGAAATCCATATCAATCAAATAGAAAAATTTCTTATTGTGAGGGGTACATGCGAGATTGTTATTGGCAAAAAAACCAGTCGGTTGGTCCCCGGCGATTTTTTGAGTATTCCGTTATTCATCAGCCACCACGTAAAAGTTACCTCGATCGAGCCTTGCGTCATAATATTACAAAGAACTGCTGCTTAATATACCCAACTTATTGTAGCAAAAGGTCAATGATTTATTGAGCCTGTCTTTTCACCCATTATATCATTGTTCACTATTCTGCAGGAGATACTATCAGTAATGGATAACTGAAATTAAATTGGACTTTTTAAAAATAATTGCAAGTTTTATTTTTAACTAAATATAAAAAACCGCATCAATTTATAATGCGGTTCATTTATTTATAACTTCAATTTCCTATAAGGCATCATGCGGTCCTTCATCTGGAAATTTACCAGGGTTTCTCAGCCTGCTATTGTAACGGCTATAACCAAAATAAATAACAAAACCGATAAGCAACCATCCAATAAGTCTTGCCCAGTTGGTCCAGCCAAGGCCAAAGATCATCGCGCCACAAACGACGATGCCGGCAATTGAAACAAATTTTACTTTAGGAACCCTGAATCCCCTTTTCATCTCAGGATGTTTCACTCTCATAATCCAGACTCCCGCACACACCAGCATAAAGGCGAAGAGGGTACCGATACTCGTCATGTCGCCTACAATATCACCCGGAATAAAAGAAGCAAAAAGGCCGACAAATACGAGGAAAATTAAATTTGATTTATACGGAGTTTTAAATTTTGGATGAATTTTGGAAAATACTGCCGGCACTAATCCATCTTTACTCATGGAATAAAAAACACGCGATTGTCCCATAAGCATCACCAGGATTACTGATGAAAAACCAGCAAGAATAGCAATGCTTACCAGGTTGCTGAGCCACGTGTAGGTTGGTACCCACAAGCCTCCAATCATCGAGCCACTCATATGTTCGATCGCATATGCAACGGAAGCTTCCTTACCATGCGTCCTGAAATCCTGAACAGACGCCACACCTGTAAGAACGTATGAAAAGAGAATGTAAAGAATAGTACAAATAACTAAAGATCCAAGGATACCAATAGGCATATCCCTTTTCGGATTTTTAGTTTCCTGCGCAGCAGTTGATACCGCATCAAACCCTATAAAAGCGAAAAAGACGACACCGGCCGCCCCTAGTATACCCATGATGCCGCCAAAATTATGGGAGATACCTTCATGATCAACATAAACAGATGCAGCGGGAATAAATGGCGTATGATTTTCAGGCTTGATGAATTGCCACCCCATTACGATTACAACCACAACAATGGCAACTTTTAAAATAACAATAATCAAATTCACAGTCGCTGATTCCTGCATGCCCCTTATCAACAATAACGTTAGCGCTATAATAATAAATAAGGCAGGTATATTCATCACCCCGTGGATACCAGTTGTTGAAACTTCAAAGGGCGAGTGTCGCCATTGATAGGGAACTTGTGTACCGAAAACTTCTAATATTTTATTGAAGTATTCACTCCAGGCAATCGCAACGGTTGCGGCGCCAACTCCATATTCAAGAATCAAATCCCATCCAATAATCCATGCAATAAATTCTCCCATGGTTGCGTAAGAATAAGTGTAAGCGCTTCCTGCTATCGGTATCATAGACGCAAATTCCGCGTAGCACAAGCCTGCAAAAGCACAACCAAGTGAAGCCACTATAAAGCCGATTGTTACGGAAGGCCCGGCATTCTGTGCGGCGGCAGCGGCGGTTCTTACAAAGAGTCCCGCACCGATAATGGCACCAATACCCAGCGCAATTAAATTCAATGGGCCTAATGTTCTTTTTAATGCATTACCTGAATCACTGGCTTCAACCATCAGTGCGCTTACCGGCTTCGTAATAAATAAACTCATATTATTGAAATATAGATTTTGATTGTCAATGGAATGGAAAAGTAAGGAATTAATTCTTAAAACACAGAAACACGATTAGTATTTTTCATGTCACAAGTTGATAACATCTTTTAATATTATATTGCAATCTTAATACATCAACATGCAAGCTGTGGGAGGAAATAAAAATAAGCTGACAATTTTTATTGTCATCGCGATGGTTATGGGAGTGTTGCTTGGTTATGTCGTACACGAAAAATCTTCGCCAGGTTTTATTATCACTTTTTCTGCGAACATGAACCTGTTGACAACAATTTTTTTGAGATTGGTTCAAATGATAATCGCACCGCTTGTATTTTCTACATTGGTGGTAGGCATTGCAAAACTTGGTGATTTAAAAACTGTTGGACGTATTGGAGGCAAAGGGCTTTTATGGTTTGTAAGCGCTTCGCTCGTTAGCCTGCTAATAGGCCTTGTATTAGTAAATTATTTTAAACCGGGTATGGGCATACACCTGGCACTGGCCGATGCTGGCGGCGCTAAAGACCTTATGTCAAACACACGACAGTTTTCGCTGACGAATTTTGTTGAGCATGTATTCCCTAAAAGTATTTTCGAAGCAATGGCTTCGAACGAAATTTTGCAGATCGTTATTTTCAGCGTTTTTTTTGGCATTGCGGCTACAGCAATCGGCGATTATGCAAAGCCGGTAGTTAAGGCGCTGGAAGCGTTGTCGCACGTTATTCTAAAGATGGTCGATTATGTGATGAAATTTGCGCCGCTCGGAGTTTTTGGCGCAATCGCCGCTGTAATTGCAACCAAAGGGCTTGAGATATTTAGCTTTTATGGAAAATATCTTTTGTTCTTTGTGACCGGCATCTTTGTACTTTGGGCGGTGTTGCTATTTGTAGGATGGTTAATACTGAGAAACAGAATTCCTTCTTTATTAAGGCGCATCGCACAGCCTTTATTGATAGCGTTTAGCACTACCAGCAGCGAAGCGGTTTTCCCCAAACTAACGGAAGAGCTTGAACGCTTTGGATGCCCCGAAAAAATAGTTGCTTTTGTTTTGCCACTTGGCTATAGCTTCAATCTTGATGGCAGCATGATGTACATGACTTTCGCAAGCATTGCCATAGCGCAGGCCTATGGAATACATATGGATATTGGCACGCAACTTACCATGTTGCTCGTATTAATGCTTACAAGTAAAGGCATTGCAGGAGTGCCGCGCGCTTCGCTTGTGGTAGTTTTGGCAACATGCAGTATGTTTAATATTCCACCTGAAGGAATTGCTTTAATATTGCCTATAGATCATTTTTGTGATATGTTTCGCACAATGACGAACGTACTTGGAAATGCTTTGGCAACTTCAGCGGTAAGCAAATGGGAAGGAGAACTGGCTCATTAAATTTTAAATTTTTATAAGTGGAATTATTAATTTTTTTAGGAATAAATATTAAGGATTTGCTCAACCCTCAATTCTATATTGAGCACGGGGGATTATGGATGATACTGTTTATAGTATTTGCTGAAACGGGCTTATTCGCCGGGTTCTTTTTACCAGGTGATGCGCTGCTATTTGTTACCGGCATTTTTAGCGATACCATTGTTAGCGCAGCGTTGTTTAAAACAGGCACGCAGTGGGCAGACCTGGGAATTTTGTGGCTATTGATTTCTGTGGCAGGTATTTTAGGAAATTTTGTGGGCTATTGGTTCGGCAGAAAAAGTGGCCCATTTCTATTTGAAAGAAAGGATACTTTCTTCTTCAAGAAAAAATATCTCATACAGGCGCATGAGTTTTATGAAAAGAATGGGGGCGGTGCCATTGTCCTCGGTAGATTCATTCCGTTTGTGCGCACATTTGCGCCTATTGTGGCTGGTATTGTTCAAATGGATTGGAAAAAATTTATCTTTTTCAACATAACAGGCTGCATACTTTGGGTGGGAACAATGTTGTTTGCAGGGCATTTTCTCCAGACGCTCATCATGCATGAATTTGGTTTCGATTTAAAAGAACACCTGGAGGTTA
>JBDTKB010000239.1:0-7005 GCA_039935555.1 Ginsengibacter sp.
TACTGGAGGAGCTAAGCGGTAAAACAGTATCGGGTTTACGTATGCCGCGTATGCAACAACCTGATATCAGTGAAGTGGTAAAAGCCGGGTTTTTATACGATTCATCCATAAATCCTACCTGGATTCCAGGGAGATACAACCATCTTCGCATACCCAGACGAATCTACCAGGAGCAAGGCATTACGCGGTTACCGGCTTCCGTAACTCCCAACCTACGGATTCCTTTGTTTTGGCTGGCTTTTAAAAATTACCCTTATTTTATATTCAGGAAGCTCTGTATAGATTGTCTAAAAACAGATGGATACCTAAGTTTATATTTTCATCCATGGGAGTTTGTTGACATCAATTCGTATAACCTTCCACGTTATATAACCAGGTTATGTGGGTTGCCATTGCTCAAAAAGCTGCATACTTTAATCATAGATTTAAAGAAGGATTATGAATTCAATCAAATTCAGCAATTTTTAAACAATGTTGAAACTGAGAGAAACCATTCAGTAAGTTGATATCAAATTTTGTTAAGCGAAATGGGTATACAACATTTAAATTCTCCCGGGATTGTATCAAAAATGTAATAGGAGCAATCAATTTTTAATAATAAAATTAAGCAACGGTACTGAGCAGCCGAAATTATACTTCCCTTGGTGGAAGAAGTATCGCGCCAGATGTAAAGCTTTCAGACCTCTAACCAAATAAAACGAGCGCGTGAAAAAATTAAAAATAATACTATGGCAAATGCAATTAGTCCATAAAATTAATTGGAAGATATTTTTTTACGATAGATTAAAATGAGAGCTAATGTTGGCCGTTAGCCGAGGACGAGACGACGGCTTTCAGGAGTGGATGTGGTAGACTTAAAACTGAGGGAGGAATAAAACGCTGGATAACAATAATGCCGATACTATAATTATCACGGCGGCCTTATTCATGTTTTATAACCCGATCTTTAAGCCCACAACAGACCCGAACGTCATTGGATAAGAATTTACAAGGGCATTTTTAATAATGGAGTTTAAGGCAAAACGAAAAGTGGGTGCAAAGACCACTGATATTTTTTTATTTAATTGAAAATTTACATCAACGCCTGCTAACCCGCTAAAATAAATCTTTTTTAAGCCCTGTATTTTGTTCACCGTTTCCACTGAATTGTCAAAGCCTTTTTCAACGGTAGTTTCAAGTTTTGCTTTTGTTAAATAATTAGCGGATACCCCTGTCCGTAAGCCAAATAAAAATTTGTTTTTTATAATACTGTATGTGGCCGACACTGGAATACCAATATATTGCAATGAATGGGTGGAAATAAAAGCATATAAACTATCGCCGGTAGCTGGGTTGGCACTGAATGAAGGCAATATATACCCATAACCTGATGAAGTGTTGATCCTGTATTTAATATTACCGGTGTTATCGGGTTGTGCATAAATTATCTCAGGGTCCGTGACAATATTGGTATTTGATAATGTTATGCCAGACTGCAAGCCCCAATGCTTGTTTATTTTATAATCTGCCGTCAACCCGTAAGTGGATGAAAATTCGTGTTTTTCTTTGCTTTCTATATCAACTGCACTGGTTGACTGATTGTTGTTATTTTCATCCTGTAAATTATACCAGGCAATATCTGGGGAGAAGAAAGGAGTAATTGAGAATCGCGATAACTTCTCTGCATCCTTCATTCTATTTTTTGCAATACTACTGTTACGGCTATTTAAAACATTGGTCTTATAAGGCAATAATTCCGGCAACGAATATTTAATGTCAATTGAATCTTTAGCATGAAGCATCATATCTTCAAACAACAGGTATGGAGGGCAATTTAAAGAAAGTACTTGCCGGCGTTCCATAGCGTTTTTATTCCCTTTAAAATACCGGCTATCCTCGACAGGCGTTTCATTTCTTATTTCTGAATTTACAACTGTTGCAGAGGTAAGCCTTACCTTGCCTGCGGAATTTTTATTTTTTGATTGTGAATATTGAATGATATACTTCTTGTTTGAACCATCTTCTCTATAAGTTATTTCGTCAGGTTTATTCCCCGGTTTTTGTCCTGCACTTCCCGAATAGGTTTGCATAATGATCCTTTTATTAACTGTCTTTTTTTTGCCTGATTTAGCCTTGATCCCTGCGGTAGTTTCAGTGATTTTATTTAAAGGTTTATTAAAAACAGGTACAGATATTTTTTGATCAACCGAATTTGAATTATTATTTTTTGCAAGATTATTATTAGAAATTCTTTCTCCTTCATAAATTGAAATGCCTAATAACAATAGTAAAAGAATTGCAATTCTTTTTACAACAGCATATTTTTTCTTTATGCTAATTACGGTTTCTTTATCAAGCCTCCTATCCACTTTATTCCACGTTTCAGGAGAAGGCGTTTCCTCATTATCATTAAGGGCAGAATAAAATATGTCTTCTATATCATGTAGATTTTCATCCATATAATTTAATAATTTTCTGCAACTTTCAAACGGTTGGCAATAGCCTTCTGCAATATTTTTTTGGCATCGAAGAAATTGGACTTTGAGGTTCCTTCCGAAATGCCTAAAAGCTGTGCAATCTCACGGTGTTTCATTCCCTCAAAAACATACAGGTCAAAAACAATCCGATAGGCGGGCGATAATGCCTGAACCATTTCCAACAATTCCTTCTTTTGTAGCCTTGACAAAATATCTTCTTTACAAATTTGTTGTTCAGTTACATTTTCAATATCTACAACCAGATACATTTTGGGATTTGCCCGGTAATGTTGAATGGCGCAATACATCATAATTTTTCTTATCCAGCCTTCAAATGAACCAACATATTTGAAATTGTGTAACGATTTAAAAACCTGTACAAACCCCTCTTGCATTATTTCTTCCGCCTCCTCTCTATTTTTGCCGTAACGCATACAAACTGATAACATTTTTGGCGCAAATTGATCATATAGCCTGTTTTGGGAAAACCTGTTTCCACCAATACAGGATTGTATTAATTGTCTCAAATGTTCCAATAATTCAGTTGAGTTTCTATTGATAGTGACTGAATCCATAGAAATAGTTGGGTATAAAAAAATTGATTCTTTTGAAAAAGTGGATGATGCATAAAACTCAAACTAAAATCTGAAGCAAGTTTGTAGTATGCAAATATAACAGGTGAATTTCTTCTTTTGCTATGTAATAACTTTCCTTAACCCAACTATTTGGATGAG
Organism: Ginsengibacter sp.; assembly: GCA_039935555.1. GTDB lineage: Bacteria > Bacteroidota > Bacteroidia > Chitinophagales > Chitinophagaceae > Ginsengibacter. The sequence continues at coordinate 3,191 of JBDTKB010000239.1, forward strand.
TGTTACAACTCTCAGTAAAAAGCAAGCACCGATAACTTTCTGTTTGTTACAGAAAAGTTATATTGATAATTTTTTTTATGAAAAAAACTGCTTTTCAAATAGCTTCAGTAGTATCAATAAAATATTACAGAATGTTGAGCCATTTAAACAATCCCTTATGTAAGGAAGGATGGCATTTATCCCGGAATTACTTTGGCATTTTAATTTTTTTATTATGAAAAAATTTTATTTTATTTTGATATTAGTCGTGATAGTTGCACTAAATGCATCTTCCCAAAATAACACTGATCAGATTGTTGGTAACTGGTTAATTGCAGAAAATAATATGGCAGTAGAAATTTATAAATCCCACAATTTTTACGAGGCTAAAGTAATTTGGGTGAACGATACCAACGATAAAAGCACGCCAGTGAATGCAAAGTGTGACTTCAGAAATCCCGAAGAAAATTTGCGAAAAAGAAAAATTATCGGCTTGGTAGTTATGAACGGCCTTATTTATAGCGAACAAAACAATGACTGGGAACAGGGAAAGATATATGACCCTCACAGCGGCAAAAATTGGAGTGCTAAAGTATCGTTAACGAAAGACAAGCTTTTGAGGGTTCATGGCTATTGGGGTTTCCAGTTATTGGGAAAGGATATTTTATTCAAAAAAATATTGGCAACTAATTTTTTAACTACTATCAAATGAATCAACAATTTCAAAATTATATTTCCTCACACGGCGAACTGATACAACTGGCATTATTTATCAGCATATTTTTTATCAGTTGGAATGTTGAAAATATATACGGTGTACTCTTTACATATAAAAAATTGAAACACTCTTTCGTAAATGCCCCTTTTATTTTCACCAATTTTCCCGGCCAGTTAATTTTGGGAATAGCCTTTGTAACAGTTATTAAATGGACATCCCTGCATCATTTCGGATTGTTATATTATTTCCATATTTATAAAAGCCCGGTTCTTCTTTTTCTGGCAACCTTTATATTACTTGACTTAGGTGAATATATTTATCATGTAATAATGCATAAAATTAAAACACTTTGGAGGTTTCACCTGGTGCATCACTCTGATAATACGGTTGACATATCTACAACTTTAAGAGAGCACCCGGTAGAAAATATTGTAAGGCTATCTTTTACTTTGCTTTGGGTTATGTTAAGCGGTGCATTTTTCTGGGCTATATTATTAAGGCAAATTATCCAGGTATTTACTACCATGTTTGCACATATAAATTATCGTTTGCCGGAAAAGCTTGATAACATTATCGGGTTTGTTTTTATCACGCCCAATCTTCACCAGGTGCATCATCATTACCAAATGCCCTACACAGATAGTAATTATGGTGATGTGTTGAGTGTTTGGGACAGGCTATTCGGCACCTTTAAAAAATTGCCTGTTGAAGAGCTAATATTTGGCGTAGATACACACATGAAAAAGGAGGAGAATGGAAACTTTAAAGCGATATTTAAAATTCCTTTTAAAGAACGTGATTACAATTAAAAGATGACAATTTTTTCAGGCTTAATCAGCAACACTATGAATTTCAAACATGCATTTTTTGTTATACCACTAATGGTTATTAGTATGGTTATGATAAGATGTAGTAACAATAGTTCAGGAGCCGAAAATAACAGCGATAAGACAAAGACATCCACAAATGCAGACACCTTTGTATCGAATAGAAAGTTGCCGACAGGCGCATCAAGGTTGCATAGTTTACCGGCCAATGTAAAAGGTTTTGTCCAAAAAAATTATCCGGGGTATATAATAATGATTGCAGTGTCGGATCCGCTTTGTGACGGCAGCGATGCTGTTGATGTTGCTATTACAAAAATCGGCTTACCTGATCTTTCATTGATCTTTAAACCAGACGGCACCTTTGTTCAGCAGGAGCGCTACGTTCCTTTAAATACAGCGCCTCCTGCAATTGGACAAACTTTAAAATTTAAGTATGCCGATTATACCGCGGGGGGCCAAATTGAAAAATTAACACTGGCAGATAACACAGAGCAATATCAGGCTGACCTCAGTAATGGCATAATTTCGAAAGAAGTAATACTTGATACCAATGGCATGGTTGTTTGTGAAAATTAAAAAACATTTTCTCATCCTTGCACAAGATTCTTTTAACAAGATGTAATGATCAATAAATTCTAACTTTTATTAATTCGTATGTCTTTTATATAAAATATTTCTTAACAATAAAACACATTTTATCTTTTATGCTTTATAGCCGTATTCTTTTTTTTATTTTTTTGCACTATGCTGAAAATCCCTTTTTGTCAAATTGGAATGTCTACAATAATTGCACGAAGCAGGCTTCTGTGGTGACGAGCCTAGACCACAATGGAGATGCAATTATAGGCAAATGGATGACGTTAGAGCACAGCCTTGAAGTGGAAGTTTACAAGCAGGATAATAATTTCAGGGCAAAAGTTATTTGGTTTAAGATTGAGGACACAAAGAGGCCAATGAATACAAGGACGGATGAAAAGAATCCCAACCCGGTATTGCGTAACCGAAAATGGCTTGGCCTGGAAGTTTTACATAACCTGAAATATAACGCTGAAGATGATGAGTGGCAGGATGGAATTATTTATGATGCCAAACATGGGAGGGACTGGGATTCGGTGGTCTGGATAAATGATGATGGGTTCCTCAAAGTAAAAGGATACTGGGGTTTTAAATGGATTAGCGAAACTTTGACTTTTAAAAAAGTATTATAATAAGTTTATCAATCTAAAAACTCCAGTAGGCAAACTTAAACGAAATAACATCACGGGATTCGCTTCTTAAAAACTAACTTATATAAAACGGGCACCGTCGTAATTAATAAAATAAAAATTATTATAATAAACAAATGCTGTCTAAGGTCAAATCCGAAATTGTTGATGAATAATTTTTCAAGGCAGTGACCCGCCATTAGTACAACAAAAACCCAGGCCGCACTTCCGGCAATATTGTAAACAAAAAACATCTTTTTATTCATCTTTACAATACCTGCAATAACAGGGGCGAAAGTCCGAAGCATGGGTAAGAACCTGGCTAATACTATCGCAATGCCTCCGTGTTTATCATAAAATTCTTTTGCCTAATTATGCTCTGGAAAATTTTATACGAAATAAGCAGCTTCAACCGTGAATCTGCCTTGCCCTATTGGAAATTTTTAAAAGGATACCGCTTTTTAAAGAAAACAATGTTGAACTATCAAACTTTAAGAGAGTACGATAAGATTATCGAATATTAGCAAAGATCATAATTTAGTAAACTTTTCAAGAATAGCAACGGCCTAAACAAAAAATTTATCCGGTGGCTTTTAAATTTTTAAAATCGAATTAAACGATTACAGGAAGTGTGTTAATGTTTGAATCGTTCAAAAGACATTTAAAGATTTGAATTTTTAACAAAAGAGAATTAGGTTGAGAATTAAGTTTCATCTAATTCTGTTTGTTTGCTGCTTTTCCCCTGGTTTATCGTTAGATATACTACGCAAGCTATTATTATAATAAAAAATATAATGTTTATTATAATAAGTGAAATTCCTAGTCCACCCTCTTTTGGCGGTTGAATAAGCAAATCTCCTAAAGAAGCACCAATTGGCCGTGTAACAATAAATGCGATCCAAAATGCTAAAACTCCACCTATTATTTTATAATAGGTTAAAACACCAGCCAAAATAAAGATGGAACCAAAAAGAATTAAGGAGTTTAAATAGCCAAAATTTAAATGTTCTGATACAGTGTCACCTACGCCTGTTCCTAAAGCAAACGTCGTTAAAACAATCCACCAATAAAACCTTTCTCTATCAT
>JBDTKB010000240.1:0-13975 GCA_039935555.1 Ginsengibacter sp.
TTCCCAAGCCGAATTTAGCTGGTAAGATGTATTTACCACCCGCATATTAAAAGGTTCATTCTGAGCTTGTGCGAAGTTTACCAGGTGGAAAACGAACAATAAAATTGGGGAAAGACGGAGTAGAGGATTTTTCAAGGGCATTAGTTTTAGTGCGTTACGAGCTTTATAAATCAACTAGTTTAAACGTAATAAATGGGTTAATTATTTTGCTTTACCAAAAAAATACGTTTACAACCCGCGTATGGTCCTTTTTTATATAATAATTCCTGCGGGAAACCGTTTATAATGAGTGAATCTCCCGGCAATCTTTTTTAATCCTATAAACTAAATATGTATGGTAAAAATTTACCCTGAGAAACTCATTACTTCTTCGTTTTTTACTGAAGAGCCTCCCCCCAAAAGGGTGCTTTTTCAGTTAAAACTGCTACTACCCTTTTTAACTATTTTAATAACGCTTGCGGAACTTTTTATCCCCACAGTTACCTACTCTCAAAAGCTTGAATTTAGTTACAGCTATTTTAATATTACCCGTAATGTTGGTGGGGGAACCCTTGAACAGGGAGATACTATTGAAGTGCATGCCCTTGCAAAAGTTAATTCAACTACCAACAATTTTTATTATGTTGATACAATTCCTACGGGCACTCAATATATCAGCGGGTCGCTTAAATTGGTAACCAATGAAGGGGTTTTATTTGCAGGCAGCGGGCCTTATACTGATGTAGGAAATGATGACGCCGGCTTGTATTATGCAGCCATTCCGGCAGTGCGTGTGAACTTAGGAACTGGTTTTACCAACCCAAAAACAAGCAATTACGCGAGTACGACCGGAGGCGGAACGGTGACAGCCGGAAGCGTACCCAAATTTTATGGCTCTACTTTATTTATTGTTGCCTATAAATTGGTGATTACCGCCAACAACGGAGATACCATCCATCCGACGGGTAATTATTACTTTGATACATCGGGTACGAACAGATCGTTTCGGTTTAATTATGCGGGAATAAAAATTATACAAAACCAAGCGCTATGTAATAATTTTTCCAGTGCAAGTTTCACAGCCGATAGTTCCTTTGGATCAGGTAGCTCGCAAAACAGGGCGCTCCCGGCCATCGTTCCCGGGTATCAAAAAGTACTAATAGGTGCAAACGCGCCACAGGATAACTATTATTCTATTGCAAATAATACCAGCGCCGACGGCACGACAAACAATGCAGGTCCTTATAAACCAACCACAAACGCTCACAGGGTTTTTGGCGGCTTTTGGGACATAATTGGCGACCATACCGGAGCCTCAAATACTGCGTTAGGAAATTTACCACCTGCTGCCGGGCAACCAGGCGGTTACATGTTGGTAGTTAATGCCGCTTTCACAACTGGAGAAGCCTATAGGGATACAATAAAAAATGTGTGCCCCAATACTTATTATGAGTTTTCAGCCTGGGTTAGGAATATATGTGGCGTTTGCGGTATTGATCAAAATAGTTCCGCCACGTACACTCCGGGTGTGTCGCCAAATTTATCATACACCATCAACGACGTTGATTACTTCACCACAGGAAATATTCCCCATGATAATACCTGGCAAAAAAGAGGTTTTATATATAAAACAGGGCCCACAGAGACGCAATTTAGAATTACAATTAAAAATAACGCCGCCGGAGGTGGTGGAAACGACTGGGTTTTGGACGATATTAAATTAGCAACCTGTTATCCCAATCTTGTAAATAGCCCAAAGGATACTGCAACCTCATGTAGCGGTTACCCATTGAGTTTAAGTGACACGGTAAAGAGTTATTTTAATAACTATAATAATTTTTGCTGGGAGAAAAGCTTAGACGGCGTGAACTGGTTAAGCACTGGGGTTTGCGGCACAAAAATACCAGTTTTAGTTAATGGTTTGTGGCAATATGTAGTTGATACCACGTTCACAACTGTGAAGGCAGATAGTGGAACTTTTTACAGGCTTAAGGTAGGAACAACTTTTCCAAATTTGAGCAACCCTTCATGCTCGGTAGGTAATAGCCAGAAGATCTTTGTAAAGGTTTTTAATACACAGTGCGCATTACTCGATACAAAACTCCTATACTTTGGAGGCAGCATAGTAAGCAACAATGGACTGCTTAAATGGACTTCAAAAAATGAAGTGAACCTCAAACTATATGAAGTGGAGAAAAGTAAAGATGGAATAAATTTTTCTCCAATCGGTATCGTAAACGGCGTCAATGACATTGACGGAGCTAATTATATATTTTCAGATCCGGAAGAAATTTCTTCTATGGTTTACTACCGGTTAAAGCTTGTGAGCATCGCGGGTGGCGAGAACAGGTATTCGAAAATCGTTCTTCTTTACAACAAAAATGCCCAGTTTAAAATTTCCGCTGTTAATCCCTTCAATTCTAATTTAAAACTGGAGGTATTTTTACCGGAGGAAGGAAACATTTCCCTGAATCTTTACGATCTGTTTGGAAGAGTTGTCAGCACTAAAACTCTTCAGCTTGGTAAAGGCAGTTCGCAGGCTTATTTAGATGGGCTTGGCAAATTACCAACAGGTATATACATATTAAGAACGGCATTTAACAACAGCATTGTTCAGAATAAGTTATTTAAAATGCAGTAATTTCTTTGACCGCATTATACTAAATGAAATAAAAAAAACCGTCAAAAATGATTGACGGTTTTTTTTATAAATTAATCAGATTTTAAAATACCTGGAAAGCTGAAATATCATAAATATTTGAGATAGTTCCATCGTCTATGCTATCATGAATTTCGCCGACATTCTTTGCAAACCAGCGCTCATCGGTTTTTATCGCTACAAGGCTTCCCGCCAAAAAGTATTCATATTTAACTTCGATTACATCAGGGAAATTAAAAGTACCAATCGTTATTGGAACAGCCTTTGCCAGAATGGTCATTTTAATGTAAGCTGTAACAGGTATTCCGCTTATTGTGCCGCTTACATTTGGGGAAGACCATATTGTTCCATTTGCAACATTGTCTTTTAAAAATATAAATTCCCCGGTAACCTTGGTGTCGAAAGGAATATAATTTGAGTAATCTACATATTCGTAATAATCGCCGCCCGGCTTGCGATAATAAAAGGAATCAACGGCTAAAACAGTTGGCGGATTGTAAGACGCGATTGTTCCATAGGTGGTGCTTCCAAATATCGGGCTATAACTTATTACAGCCGAATGTATAGAATCAGCCGAAGTTCCACCTAACAGGTTGTAACTCCAATTTGAATTATTTGTAATCGGAAAATAATCATTAGATGCAGCTACGGGTGGCAAAAATGTGATGTCGAAGCTGCAAGTGCTGGGCCCAAATATCACTGAGAAATTTTGTACCCCGGAGGCTAAAGGCGTTCCCGTTCCAGTCAGGGTTACCGTTTGCGCGCCGGTTGACGGAAAATTTCCGGAACCGGAAAATATAACGCCATTGGTGTTACTGGAAACAATATTATAAGTTCCGGGAGCAATTATTGTCACCTGAAGTTGAACGGTATTTGAGGAGTTAAGCGGAATGCCCTGTTGATAATTTCCTGCAACTACAAAAGCTGTACAGGTTCCGCCGCCGCCGCCAAGTGTACCAGTCGCTGGCGGCCCAAAATTTACAATAAAACTACATTGACTGTTGCCGTATTTTATTACAAAGGCCTGCGCTCCGGCACTCCCTGGAGTTCCAACACCATTTAAAGTTACGATTTGAGAACCACTACTCGTAAAAGTGCCCGTTTTCGAAAAAGAAACGCCGTTTAGGGTGTCAGATGTAATTGAATAAGCGCCGATGGCAGCAACTGTTACCTCTACTTGCACATTATTTGCAGCAGTAAGCGCAGTACCAGGAATGTATGATCCATTCACTGTTACAGGTTTACAATTACCAGAACTGTCACCCAGCAAGCCGGAAGAAATTACCGTTTGCGCAAATGTGGAAGTAAATTTCCCCATCGTCAATTGCTTTATATTATTGAGTGAATCAGTGGCTGTGCCTGAAAAAATACCTGTAATACCGGAAGAACTGAAGGAAGTGATATTCACCGTAAATTCTCCAATCAATTGATTTGCCTGGTAAATAGTTTTAGCAGTGGAACTATATTCAAAAGAGGACTGGAACAAAGAAGCTTTGTAAATACCAGTTTTAAAAGTATCAGCATAAAGTTCCATATGAAAATTTTGTAGCCCATTAAGGGACGTACCTGCCAGGATTAACGCTTTTGTACCTCCTGAGGAGTCGATATAAGCACTGTCCATGTTACCGGAAAAGAGCGTTAGGCTATCATTAAACTGCCATGTACCTGTGTGGACTTTGAGCGAATTGTTTTCAAAACTATACTCTTTCTTACATGCATTGAGTAGTACCAACATGAGAAATAAGTAGAATGGAACTTTGATTCTTTTCATAGTACGAATTTTAATATTTAGTTTTCAGGGAATGTTATGAAACCTGCATTTCATCATTTACTAATGCTTCAGTTTCGACGCTTTTTGAATGGATGTTTTGAGTATGGTTTTTGAAATAACGTTTTTGGAATACAAGTATTGTGATAATTCCTGCAGAAATTGCAGCGTCTGACAAATTGAAAATAGGGCGGAAAAATTCAAAATCTTCGCCTCCCCAAAATGGGATCCAGGTTGGAAAATGTGAATTCCTGATTACAGGAAAATAAAGCATATCTACAACTTTGCCGTGCAAAAAGCCTGCATATCCGTGAGCCGGAAAAATCTGGGCTACATTATAGGAATAAGGACTGCTATCCTGGAAAATCATCCCATAAAACATACTATCAATCAAATTGCCAAGAGCGCCGGCAAAAATAAGCGCTGCACAAATGATAAATCCCGGGTGATATTTATGCTGAATTATCTTCCTGATATAAAAAACCCCAAAAATTACGGCTGCAAGTCTAAATAAGGTCAATAGCAGTTTACCCCATTCGCCACCAAATTTCCATCCATAAGCCATTCCTTCGTTTTCAATAAAATATAACCGAAACCAATTTCCAATTATTGCATGTGATTCCCCCGCGTGAAAGTGTGTTTTTACATAGATTTTTAACGCCTGGTCGGCGATAACAACAAGGCATATAATTAAAAAAACATTTCTTCCTTTCACATTATATTTTTTGATGGGCAAAGATAGCAAAATTGGGCAAGGCTTCTAATCAAATACGTTAATTATTAGCAAAGAGAATGCTAGATTTTAATGGCAATTTCATCAAATTTAGAATATAAAAAAAGTGAGTTGAAATAAGAATTGGAGGTATAACCAAATTTATTCCTCAAAATATACCCTTTGAACTCTCTGGGATATTCCGGTCATGATTTCATAGGGAATAGTTTCGGCCCATGTTGCAAGCGAGTATAACGGCAGCGGCTCGCCGAACACAATTACCTGGTCTCCTTCGTGTATGTTTTCATGGTCTGTTATGTCAAGCATCGTCATATCCATACAAACATTTCCAACAACCGGGACAAGTTTATTTTGAAGCAACATTTTACCATTTCCATTTCCCAGGTTTCGGGGATAGCCATCCGCATAACCAATACGTACCGTCGCAATTACACTGTCTCTTTGCAAGCGGGCATTTCTTCCATAGCCAACAGAATCGCCCTTGCTTACTTTTTTTATTTGTGATACAGTTGTTGTAAGCGTGGTAACATTTTTTAATTTTCGCTGCACCACATTGCTTCTGTCAATACCATAAAGGCCGATGCCGAGCCGCACCATATCCATTTGCAAATTTGGATGCCGGCTGATGCCAGCGGTATTTGCGATGTGCCTGAGAAATTTATAACCCAAACATTTTTCTATGGCCTCACAACAACTTTCAAAAATAGCTGACTGGCGTAACGTGAATTCATCTTCGCTTTTATTTTCCCCTGCTACAAGATGAGTAAATGCAGATACGACTTTTATAAAATTATTTTGAATCAAATGCTGGCAAAGCGCTGCGATGTCGTCAGTTGTAAAGCCCAGCCTGTGCATTCCCGTGTCAATTTTAAGATGAACGGGATAATAATTAATGCCTGAAGACTTCAGGTAGTTTTTAAACTCATCCAAAATACTGAAGGAAAATATCTCCGGCTCGAGGTTATTATTTACAATCGAATCAAAAGTACTTGTCTCAGCATTCATAATCATTATTGGCAAAATGATGCCCGCTCTCCGCAATTCAATTCCTTCATCAGCATATGCCACAGCCAGGTAATCTACCTTATTATATTCCAGCAACGATGCTATTTCATAACTTCCACTTCCATAGCTAAAAGCTTTCACCATTGCCATTATTTTTGTGGCCGGCTTCAACAAAGATTTATATTGCTTTAAATTATGAACGATCGCGTTAAGATTTATTGAAAGCAATGTTTGGTGGATTTTTTGTTCCAACTTATGACTGATCTGCTCAAAACCAAAACTTCGCGCACCTTTTATCAAAATAGTTTCATCGCGAAAATTAACCCTGGAAATATTGGATAAAAATCCATCAACAGATAAGAAAAATTGTTTTTCTTTTATAAATGAAAACGCGTTTTGCTGAGCATTTAAATTGATGCCAATTGCAATCAATCTCTGTATTTTTCTATTCTCTAAAAGATGAGCAACTTCCTTATACAAATCTTCCGGCTTTTTACCAGATTGTAAAATGTCTGATAAAATAATCGTGTGTTTTTTATTTTGCTTTTGCTGCTCCAAAAAATTTAATGCAATCGCCAGCGAATGAAAATCATTACTATAACTATCATTAATAATGGTACAATGATTTATTCCTTGCTTTAACTCCAACCGCATCGCGATTGGGTAAAGCAATTCAAATCTTTTCCTGCTCTGTTCATTAAACTTTTTTAATAATAAAAGAACACACCAGGAATTAATTGCATTTTCGACAGAGGCGTCATCAATAAAAGGAATGGTAATCGAAATATTTTTCTTTTCATAAACAGCCTCAATTATTTTATTGCTTTTATTTTTTTTAATTGATAAAATCTGCAACCTATTTTCTGCGCTATTTCCCCAGGTAAATAATTCAAGCCGGCTGTTTCTATTTTTTATTTTATTTTGAAAACTATAAACCAATTCTTTGATTTTTTCTTCATCCGCGCAAAAAACCAGGTGGTTGCATTGCACAAATAATTTCAGCTTCTCATTAATTTTTTGAGTGCTGTTTTCAAAACCTTCATCGTGCGCTTGCCCAATATTTGTGAGAACACCAATGGTAGGTTTAATTATTTTTTCAAGATGTTGCATTTCTCCGGGCCGCGAAATACCGGCTTCAAATATTGCGAGATTATGCGATGCATTAATATTTAATACACTTACCGGAACACCTATTTGTGAGTTATAACTATTGGGGCTTCTTACAATGGCGTAATCCGGTTCCAATAACTGGTTCAGCCATTCCTTAACGACAGTTTTTCCATTACTTCCCGTAATGCCAATTACAGGTAATTGTTTAAATAAACTCCGGTGAAAAGCCGCAAGATTTTGCAAAGCAGTTACCGAATTTTGTACCAATATTATATTAGCTAAAGGTATTTTTTTAATGCTGATTTCTTTGTTACCCGTTACAAAATTTCGCACACCTCTTTGATACAGTGCTTCAATAAAATCATTACCATCACGATGAGGCGTTTTTATGGCAAAAAAAATAGTATCAGCGGGAGAAATTATTTTCCTGCTATCCATCGAAAGGTAGTCAGGTGACGGCAAAATGGTATTATGGTTTACCAGTTTTCCACCGGTGGCTTTTGTTATTTGCTCAATAGTATTGTGTAAAATTCCATTCACTAATTCGGCTTGTTCATTTAATTAAAAAATTTCAGCATTGCTATCAGTAGGCCTTTCTTTTCTTAAAATAGAAAATAAAATAGCAAAGGATAAGCAACCGACAATCACCGCTAATGATACCCAAATGTGCAAATGAATATCAAAATAAGTGATCAGCATTTTTGCTCCAATGAAAATTAAAACGATCGCAATACCTTCCTTAAGATACCTGAATTTATCAACCGCGCCTCTCATTAAAAAAAATAAAGACCTTAAACCCAGCACTGCGAAAATGTTGGAAGTATATATGATCATTTTAGATTGTGTAATGGCAAATACAGCCGGCAAAGAATCAAATGCAAAAACAAGATCAATTGTTGCCAGCAATATCATTACCACAAAAAGCCTTGTAAAATATTTTTTGCCATTAATCATTTTAGTGAATTTGCCTTCGCTGTATTCATTCGTAATAGGAAAGACTTTTCTTAATAATTTGTATACAATATTTTCTTCCGGATCAAATTTATTTGCATCACCAATCAAAAGCATTTTTATTCCGGTATAAATTATAAAAGCACCAAATAAATAAAGCACCCATGCAAAATTTTGAACCACCACTACGCCCACCGTTATAAATATCACGCGTAAAATAATGGCAATCAATATACCGAGTAACAGAACACGGTTAGAATATTTATCATCAATTCCGAAATAGGTAAAAATTAGAATGAATACGAAAATATTATCAACGCTTAAAGCCCATTCCATAAGATAAGCGCTGATGTATTCGAGTCCTTTTATTTGGCCGTCTTCCAGCCACACAAATACACAAAATCCCAACCCAAGTGTTACCCAAAAAATAGTTTGGAGTAATGCCAGCTTAATAGAAACAGCCTTTGATTTTTTGCTGAGAAGGCCAAGATCGAAAATTAATGCAATGACAATTACAAATCCAAAAACTACGTAAGACCATTCTGTTGCATTCATCTATAAAGTATTGCGGCAAAGATATGTTTGGCTGAAGGCAAAGCCAAACATGTACATAAACTAAACCCTGTATTTTCTTTTGCGCCAATATTGGTAAATAATACCAAAGAAAATAACCACCACTACAGGCAGGGCAAGATTGAGTAGCTGCCAGCAAGTTTTTTGCTCCTGCATTTTTTTTGGATCCAACAGCCGTAATTTATAGTCTTTGGCTCTTGCTTCACTTAGCCCAGCGTTATTGATTAAATATTCAAGACAATTTTCTACAAATTCGCGATTAGCAAACTGGTATTCATATTGCGTACCAACGGTGTAAGAATTTACGCCCATTGGCAACGGTTTTCCCTGCGATGTGCCGTTCAATACAATATCGCCGTCTGCTATCACAATCATTTTATTGTCAGTAACACATTGTGTCAAAAATGGCGCACCAAAACGCTGCATCGAATCCATAACATCTTGCCCAACCCTGTTTTTATAAGGTGAACTAAATTTTCCTTCAAGCAAAACGCCTGCAGGAATATTTTTTTTGTGATACGCTTCATCTTCCGGCGCATTGCGATTTTCCTGGCCGCTAACTAATGCCGGTGTTTCAATTGTTCGGGCGTTTTCTGACGAACTAAGCAGCACTGTTTTCTTAATTCCGGGCGCGCTAACTGTATCAATTGAATTGACAAACCTACCCGCTACCAATCCAATATTTTTATCAATTACTGAATTTTGCTTTGACTCAAATAAGGGAAAATAATTCCAATGCAAAAAGTCAAACTGATCTTTTCCATTTACACTAAAAGGCAAAAAGTCGCATTGTAAATCCATTAGTAAATCAGGATTGATGCGCACACCATATTTAAATAAAAGATCTTCCAGGTTTAGATTTCGGTCGTAAGCTATTACCTGGTTTTTCATTTGAAGGCTATCCATTTCAGCTTGTAAGCGGTCGATAAACCAAATCACTTTTCCGCCGCGCATTACGTATTGATCGATTTTTAATTTTTCCTGTTCAGTAAAAGCTATTGTAGGTTTTACGATCATCAGCAATTTGAAAGTATCAGGAATTACAGGCTCTTTTTTAAGATCCATCGTAAAGAGGTTGTAATTTTTTTTCAAAATATTTTCAACAAGATCGAAGGTGTTTAAACCGGTGGGTTCACCATTTCCAACGGAGTAAGCAACAAGAGGCTTTTGGTTTTCGGTGGCACTGTAAATCGCATTTGCAAATTTATATTCAAGTAAAGCTTCAGCGCTATTTAACTCCGGTGGCGTAATAACTGTTTGGGTACCTGTATATAAATTAACCGGTAAGATTTTATCTTTAAAATAGACTAACGCTGCCGGGTACACGTATTGGGATTGTTCTCCGGCCTTCAACTGCACCTTTAAATTTATCGGTATTATACCCAGGGAAGAAAGTGTGTCGGCATAAGTTCTGGATGTGCCGGGCATTTCATCATCCGGAGAAACCAGTTTATAATTTATTTTTCCATTGGAATACTCTTTAAATTCCTGGAGCAATTCTTCCGAAGAATTGGCCAAATTTTTAAAGCCCGCAGGCAAATCTCCTTTTAAAAAAACATAAACCTGAACTGGTTCATCAATTTTGTTCAATAATTTTTTTACAGGAGAAGAAATGGTAAATCTTTTTTCATTTGTAAGATCCATTCGCCTGTGAAAAACCGAGCCAATAAAATTGACTCCAATTATTAAAATAATAATTATTAAGATCCACAACCAATTTTTGCTCTTATTTTTTGCTGAGAAAGACGTCATTAGTAATGGAAACTATTTTTTTGAAAGATTTTTTTGCGTTAAGTAAAGCAATAAAAAAATAAGGCTTAAAAAATAAATAAGATCTCTTGTATCCACTACGCCACGGCTAATGCTGCGGTAATGAAAATCAATTCCAATCATGCCAATATAATAATCTCCATTGCCTGCAAAAAAAGGAAGTTTGCTAATTGCGTCAAAACCAAAATATAAAGCAAGGCAGGCAAAAGCCCCGATTAAAAAAGCTATAACTGCATTGGATGTAAGGCCGGAACACCACATGCTAATTGCAGCAAAAACTGCGGCGAGGAAAATTAAACCAATGTAAGACCCGGTAATTCCTCCGCCATCAATATTGCCAACCGCGGATAAGGAATGGATTGTATAAACATAAAGAAGTGTTGGTAAAAGCGCTATTAAAATAACTGCTAATACTGCAAGGTATTTCCCGGTTACTATCTGCCAATTTGTGACCGGACTTGTTTGTAAGATTTCAAATGTGCCCGTCTTAAATTCTTCAGAAAGGCTGCGCATTACTAAAGCGGGTACCAGGAAAATAAAGATCCACGGTGCGAGGTCAAAAAATTTATCAAGCGTAGCATATCCAAAATCAAAAATGTTGCTTTCTCTTAAAACAAAAAGATAAAGGCCGTTTACCAGCAAAAACAAAATTATTGTTATGTAGCCGGTAAGGCTGCTAAAAAACTGGTGTAATTCCTTTTTCGCAATGGATATCATGAGCGTTAAAAAGGTGCAATTTAGCTTTTGAAAAATAAATTATAAGTTTTCATTTTTTGAAAGCAGCGTTTCATCACGAGCCCTTGTCATATTAAGTATTATAAAGCTATCAGCGAAAGCAGTTAGCGATTTAAGGCTCAACTAAGAAAACACTCATTTAAATTTTTCTGTTTTTTAACTAAGAATCTCTGAATTAGGGAATAATACCAAAACGTTCCTGGGAATTGAAAAGTCATCTTCGGAGAGGCCCATCATGAAAAGTTTACCTAAACCAACTGGATAAAGCCCTGTAAGTACAGGGTTTTATTATTTTATCTATGGAATAATTATTTTATTGAGTCTTAGTAAAAAATTATTATTATGACTATTTTAAAATCAGGCTTCTTTGCCAGTTGCTTAATAATTTCGGCAACTGCATTTTCCCAGGCACACAAAAAAGTTCCACCGCCGCCGCCGCCTCCTCCACCTCTGGCTTCGATACAAGCGCCAGTTCCGCCGGAAGCACCGCTAACAATAAACGAACTAAATAAGCCCGGCGAAATTACTCCGCCACCTTTGCCACCATCACCGCCGCCACCGCCGCCACCTGTTCCTCCCAAAAAGGACAAGGCGAACGATGCCTCATAATAAAAAAAAGTAAAGCAATGAAAGGGAATTTAAATAGAAATTAATTGGATAAAGGCTCGTTTTATCAAAGCAAAAATTCAAAGCGCATTTATGACCTTAAATAAAAAACGACAGGTTTTCAAATGAAAACCTGTCGTAATCTATAAATCAAAATGAAAAAAAATCAGACGCCAAAACTTTCGCCGCAACCGCAACTCCGGCTGGCATTAGGATTATTAAAATAAAATCCTTTTCCATTCAAACCTTCACTAAATTCCAATGTTGTATTTACTAAATATAAAAAGCTCTTTAAATCGGTAACCACTTTTATTCCATTATCCTCAAATTCCTGGTCCATTGGTTTTTTTTCGTTATCAAAATCCATTTTATAGCTAAGGCCGGAACAGCCGCCACTTACAACGCTCACTCTTAAAAAATATTCGCTGCCTGAAAGATGCGCATCCTCCAATAAACTGGAGACTTTGCTTTTCGCGGTATCGCTAACATATATCATACTTAAAATTTAGATCGCTTGTCAAAATAATATAATTGCAAAGATAATCAAGCATTTTACAATATTTTGTTCATTAACTTATCGTCCACTTTTTTAATATTTTCCAGGTTTGCTTCATTTTTCATGATAAGTAAAAGCGGGTTATTTTCCCGCAACTTCATTACGGTTTCAGTAACCTGCTTAATAACATAATCAATTTCTTCTTCGGTGGTAAATTGACTTAATCCAAATCTTATTGAAGCCTTTGCCAAATCATCTTCCACACCCATTTCTTTTAAAACATATGATGGCTCCAATGTTGCCGAAGTGCAGGCCGAACC
Source organism: Ginsengibacter sp. (assembly GCA_039935555.1). GTDB lineage: Bacteria > Bacteroidota > Bacteroidia > Chitinophagales > Chitinophagaceae > Ginsengibacter. The sequence continues at coordinate 12,706 of JBDTKB010000240.1, forward strand.
CGAACTTAAAGCCACATTCTTATTCAGTCCCAACAACAGGCCTTCGCTATCAACATATTTAAAACTAATATTACTTACATGGGGCAGCCTGTTTTCCAAACTTCCGTTTACAAAAGTGTCGTGAAGTTTTAATAATTCATGCTCCAATTTATCGCGCAACCCGCTAATTTTTTCCATATTTTTTTGCATTTCAAGACCGCACAATTCGCAGGCTTTCCCCAAGCCAACAATGCCAGAAACATTCAAAGTCCCGCTTCTCATGCCTCTTTCATGACCACCGCCGTCCATTTGTGGGGTCAACTTTACCCTTGGGTTTTTGCGGCGTACAAATAGCGCACCTACACCTTTTGGCCCATATATTTTATGGCCGGAAAAAGCTACCAAGTCAATTCCATCTTCCTCAATATCAACAGGAATTTTGCCAACGGCCTGCGTAGCATCAGTAAAAAATAACGCACCAAATTTTCGGGCAATTTTGCTTATTTCCTTAACTGGCTGAATAACGCCGGTTTCATTATTAGCGTACATAACAGCAACTAATATTGTTGTGGGCCGCATTGCAGCCTCAAGCTCAGCAACATCAATAAGGCCATCTTTTTGAACAGGAAGAAAAGTTATTTCTGCGCCAATTTTTTCCAGGTGTTTGCAGGTATCCAATACCGCTTTATGCTCCGTCGCCACAGTAATAATGTGATTTCCTTTAGAGGCATACATTTCATACACGCCCTTTAAAGCTAGGTTGTCTGCTTCTGTAGCGCCTGAAGTAAAAATGATTTCCTTCGGATAGGCATTGATCAATTTAGCTATTTGTTCTCTCGAAAAATCAACAGCCTCTTCCGCTTGCCAGCCAAAAGAATGGCTTCGGCTTGCCGCATTTCCATAATGATCAGTAAAGTATGGCATCATCGCTTCTAACACGCGCGCATCCATTTGCGTAGTAGCATTATTATCGAGATATACTGGCAGTTTCAACATGAAGAACAAAATTATTTATCACCAACAAATTTAACCCAAACAGGCGTAAAATAAAGTTATACTTTGATCAACCTGGTTTCCCATTTTTTGTAATTATTCTTTACAGTTAAGCATATTTTTGATTAAAATATTTTATGAAGAAGATTGAACATATTGGAATCGCTGTAAAAAAATTATCCGTTTCAATACCGCTTTTTGAAAAATTATTAAACACGCCGTGCTACAAAACCGAGGCCGTAGAAACGGAGCAGGTGAACACTGCTTTTTTTGAAAAGGGCGAAACAAAAATTGAATT
>JBDTKB010000241.1:0-9832 GCA_039935555.1 Ginsengibacter sp.
TGGTGGAACTGCCGCCGGTTATCTGGCTGCCATATTTTTTTGGATCGCCCTGTGCAAATTTTACATGGATATCAGCGAGATTTACTTCCAGTTCTTCAGCAATTATCTGCGGAACGGATTGAAACGAGCCCTGGCCCATTTCTGCACGATGATCTACCAGTGTTATTTTGCCGGAAGTATCGATGATGATCCACGCATTTAACGCAACTTCTGATAAATCACCGGCAACTTTTATTGCGGGAGATTTGCCATTTGCAGGAAAATAAAATCCCAGGCACAGCGCTGTTCCCGTTAAGCCGCCGAGCTGTAAAAATTTCCTCCTGGATAATGATTGATTGCTCATATTGCCGGCCGTTTAGTTTTTGAATAAAAAAAATTGAACAGGGTTAGTCTAACCCCAACCCCTATCCTAAATGCGAGCGCTATAAAAGAAATCAGTACTAAGCGGTTCGCATAAAATGACTTTATTTCTCAGGCGCATAGCCGCCATTATTGATCCAAGTATCCCACACTTTCACAAATTCATTGTAAGCTAATGGAGGTGCAGGTCTTCCTTCACCCATATGCCAGCCCGCTTTTACTATCGTATCCCGGGCATGTTCCAGCAACATAGCCTTGTTCTTATGGCCGTTCCTGTTATAATCCATTATTTGCAAAGCAAGATCATGTGCTGACCTTCCCTGGAAAACCATTTTCATATTTGCAGGTGGTAACTGCCATTTAGGATTTCCGGGAGGTGCATGGTTGGTTTCCGCATTTTCAGGCTGGTGACAATTGGTACATTTCAATGCATACAAGCCTTTTCCCTCTTTGCCTCTTTGTACATTCATCGTATGAATGTGACTGTCGTTGCCCTGTAAAGGACGGTCGCCTGAAGGATGGCAATTCATACAACGCGGGCTCATAAGAACTTTATATACCTGCATGAAAGCGTCTACAGAAGCTGTGCTGTCTTTAGCCGCATCGAAACCTGCTGCCGGGGTAACATTTACTTTTTTTTCTTCTTTAAATCCGGACGTCATCAATGCAATCGCTAGAAGAAAAACTGCTACAGTACCAATTGTTTTTAAAGGAAAAATTTGAAATCTCCTTTCTGAATGCTTCGTCATAATTTGCGTTTAAACAGTGTCGTTAGTAATATATAAAATCAGGCTTTCTTAACACCATTGCGTTGCATATCTGCAGCCAGGTGAATGGCTTTACGAATGCGGAGATAGGTACCACATCTGCAAATATTGCCGGCCATTGCGTCATCAATATCCTGGTCCGTCGGGTCTGGTTTTTCACGCAACAACTCTGCGGCCGACATCAACTGACCGGAGTGACAGTAGCCGCACTGGGGTACATCAATTTGCTGCCAGGCTAACTGTAACGGGTGATCGTTATTTTTGGAGAGGCCTTCAATCGTCACGACCTTCTGACCCACGGCCCGTTTTACTTTTGTTACACAGGAGCGAACGGCTTCGCCATTTAAATGCACCACGCAGGCGCCACATTGTGCAACACCGCAGCCATACTTGGTTCCGGTGAGGCCAACCAAATCACGAATTGCCCACAATAATGGCATATCAGGATCTGCATCCACCTGGTAATTTTTTTGATTGATATTTAATGTGACCATAGCTTAAATGATTAAATTATTTTTTTATTGTTTTCTGAATCTTAATTATTAAACATTGCTGATATCAAAAGGCATTTTTCGAATACGCTTGCCCGTTGCTGCAAAGATTGCGTTTGCTAATGCCGGTGCAAATGGCGGCAGCCCGGGCTCACCTACTCCTTTCATTTTTCCCCCGTCTGTCAATACCAGTACTTCTATTTCGGGCATTTCATTAATACGCACCATGGTGTTATCATAAAAATTATGTTGCATTACTTTTCCATTCTCTAAAGTAATCCCCGGTTTAGTGGCTGCGCCTAAAGCCATTACAATGGCGCCTTCTACCTGGTTTTTTACATTGTCAGGATTCACTACTTTACCCAAATCAATTACTGCATACACTTTATCCACCCTGATGGATTTATCTTTATTATAAGTTACTTCAACTACGTGTGCGCCTAAACCCGCAAAAAATTCCCATTGCGCAACGCCTCTACCTTTGCCATTTAGCAACGCTTTATCCCAGTTGGAAAATTCTTTAAGTTTTAGTAAAACCCTTTTTAAATCTGAGTCTTTCGTGAGCATCGATAAGCGAAATTCCATCGGGTCTTTCTTTGCTTTGTATGCCAGCTCATCAATAAAACATTCATGTGCAAACGACAATGTAGAGCTTGTTACCGAGCGCCAGGCAGCCAGGGGAACGTGAAAATCTGCCCGAACATAAGATGTTTTAATATTTGGAATTTCGTATGCCTGCTCACCAATGCCTTCCACCATGCTTCCATCCACTTTTGCTGCATCGTATTTGTCGCTGCCACTCTGCCGCAAAGAAGGCGCAATCACTTTATGCTGAAGGGCAATCAATTTTCCATCATCCGAAAAGCCGCCCTTCAATTGGGAAAAAGTCATAGGGCGATACGGTCCACAATCCGTAGTATCTTCCCTGGTCCAGATCAGCTTCACAGGTTTATCAAACTGCTTTGCAATATTTACTGCTTCTATAATATAATCGATATACAATCTTCTGCCAAAGCCGCCACCTACAAAGGTGGTATGTAACGTGATATTTTCGTTTGCAAAACCAAAAGTTGCACCTCCTGATGTTATAGAACTGGGCACCTGGGTTGACGTCCATATTTCGAGTTTATCTCCCTGCACTTGCGCAATGCAATTCATTACCTCTAATGGTGAATGCGCTACCATGGGTGTTTCATAAAATGCTTCTATAGAATTTTCGGGAGCAATGGTGAGCGTATCAACTGAACCAATATTCTTATCGATGATTCCCTCTTCTTTTGCCAATTCACGCAAGTGATTCTCGTAATCCGCTGAGTTAAAAGTTTCAAATCCTTTATTATCCCATTCTATCTTTAATTTTTTACGGCCCTGCATTGCCGCCCAATAAGTCTGCGCAATTACCGCTACACCTGTAGAATGATATTTGCCCATAATTTTTTCTACTTCCATTACCTTTTCCACGCCAGGCACTTTTAATGCTTCAGTTGCATCAAAACTTTTTAATGTGCCACCAATCACCGGGCATCTTTCTACCGTTGAATAGCGCATACCCGGCACTGTTATATCAATACCAAATTGCGCTTTACCATTTGTTTTCAAAGGCACATCGGGGCGTTTGGCCATTTTGCCCAGTATTTTAAAATCCTTCGGATCTTTTAGTTTGGGCTCTTTTGGCATTTCCAGTTTGGAAGCATCTTCCACGAGCTCACCATAGGTGAAACTTTTATTCGTGGGCTTATGAAAGACTTTTGCATTTTCTGCATAGCAGGTTGATTCATCCACCCTCCACTTATTTGCTGCTGCAGTTATGAATACCGCCTTAGCTGCAGCGCCCACTTTTCTAAAGCTGTCGTAATTGCTTCTTATGGAAGAACTGCCGCCGGCGCTTTGGCGGCCAAACTTGCTTTCACCATCGGTTAATTTAATATTTACTTTATCAAGTGATACTTCAAACTCTTCGGCCATTATAGCCGGAATTGCCTGGAAAGTTCCCTGGCCCATTTCCGGTTTGGAATTAAAAATGGTGATACTGCCGTTAGATTCAACAAGAATAAACGGAGAGAAATTTTTAGCGGTACCAATATCTTTTGTTTTTGCCAACAACCCTTCAGAAGACAGGCCAAGCCAGAGACATATTCCGGCTCCCCCTGTATATTTCAGGAATTTACGCCGGGACAGATGATTTTCTTTTACAACCATATAAGATGAATTAATGAGCCGTTTTAAAGCTCTTTTTCTATTACTAAAAAAACCAGGTTTGCTCTGTTAAAGATACTTAGATGTAGTTGGAATAAAAAAAATCAGGCGAGCTTTTAAATGTTTGATTTTTTAACACCACTTCAGGAAGAAATTTCAAAAGAATTGGAGATTAAAGCCAAACTGGGCTGCTTATAATTAGGCAGCACGCAAAGCGAAGTTTTGGGGGAATGTAGCAATACACATCTTAATTGCAATCTTTTTCGAGGATAAGATAGATAGTCACAGGCGAACTCAATCTGCCTATAAAGGGAAATGAATTATTTGAGAATCCATTAGGAATGTTGCGACTTGCCAGAGAGAAGTAACACTGAACAAAATATTCTGGTAATCGATGCGCAACTCTTTCTAAAAAAATGCCTGGGCAATAAATCGCCTTATCATTATGATATAACAAGTGAAAAGAATTTCGTTTACCCGGTTAAGTATAGGCCTTGCTGCATCTGTGATCATTTCCCTAAAAGGCAAAAGAACAAGGCATATATCAAAAACTTTTCTCAAGGCGGCAACAGGTTTTAAATAATTTAATTCCACATTATGTATATCATAAATAAATACCTATTTTGTTCCATAAAATCTATAAAAATTAGAACCAATAATCATGAAAAAAAGATTATCAATTGTAACAGCGTTATTATGTATTTTCAGTTTGTCAATGCAAGCCCAGGATGGTGACAATGGAGACCGGGTATTTAAAAAGTTCAAAGTAGATGTAAGTTTTGGGTACGCTGTTCCAGAGAAATCGCAAGGCGCTGGCAGAAATGCGGGGGTATTGTTTGCTATAGAGCCTAAATATGCAGTTATTGACCAACTATCTGTTGGCCTCCGCATTGAAGGCGCCGCAATGGTGAATGTGGATCAGGCAGGGCAAACAGGAAACGCCCAGGTAAACGCCTCTTATCTTGCTACCGGTGATTATTATTTCTCCAATAATAAATTCAGGCCTTTTGTTGGTGCCGGCCTTGGCATATTCACTTTTGCAAATGTGAGTGCTGATAATAATTATTCTTCCGTTAATGATATTCCAACAACCTCAGGTTTTGGTGCTATGGCTCGTGCAGGCTTCGAATATGGCCATTTGCGCTTAGGTGTAGAGTATAATTTTGTAAAAGATAAAAGTGGATATTTAGGCCTCAAGTTAGGCGTTGCACTTGGCGGAGGCAGAAAATAATACAGGTAGCATTGATTTCAGAGTTTTCAATTAAGTCTTCTTTAGGGAAGCCGCAACCAAAATAAAAAATTCTACTTTTAAAATCAGGCATGGCAAAGAAAAGGTCGCCTGAAAAGGGCGGCCTTTTCTTATTTGCCATAGCCACGAGTTCTAACAGAACTCATAAGGTGCTTTATTGCCAATATTGGTTTCCATCGCATTCATGTCACACAACCTTTCCCGATTTTTATCTGGATATACAAAACATCTAAGCCCTAAGCATCTATTAAAAGATTTTTTCTACACTTACCAATGTTCCGGTAAATTTGGTGCAAACTACATTCAGAAACCAAAAAATGCTTAACCTGTTTCACAGTAAAACAAATCTTCCCGGATTGTATAAAGCCACTTTAATTTTTATAGGAGTGTTGTTATCGGGTACATTTTCATGTGCGCAGGATTCCGGCCAAAAGATGCTTTTTGTTATTGATTCCGTTCCTCTTATTAATGACCCCGAAGATTGGAACCCGGTTTCAAACGAAGACATTGCTGATTTTTCCGTAGTTAAAAACAAAGATTCTTTGAAGCAATTGGGATGGGGGCAATTAGACGGTATTACATATATTTTCACTAAAGCATACCGCGCCAGGCCAGACAGTGTTAAAAAAATACCCGGTCTAAAACAAATGGTACTAAAAGATGAAGTTTGGCTTTTAAATAAGGTTCCATACAGTGGCGGGTATATCGATTACTACAACAGTGGGCACATTCAGAATGAGGGCACATTACGTTACGGCAAGCTAAACGGAAAACTAATTGTTTATTTTAAAAGCGGAGCTGTAAAATCTGTCTCGGATTACAAAAATGGTTTGCTGGATGGGCTTATGACGCAGTATTATAAAAACGGAGCATTGATGCAAAAAACACAGTATGCTGAAGGGAAAGGCAGCGGGATATTTGAGGACCATTTCATTAATGGACAAGTGGAAAGCATAAAGAAGGTGAAACACGGAACGCGTTATGATACCATTATTACCTATTATTCTACCGGGGAAATAAGGCAGATGCGCCTGATGAAAAACGGAACTCCTGTCCGTGGTAAAAAAGAGGACGATGTAAATTATTTTAGCACGATGTTTCTGCAAAGTTGGAATGCAGGAGATACAAAAGAGATGGAAAAAAATATCTTTCACCTGTGGTTGCTTGACAGTTCCAATATAACTACTCGTTTTTATCAGGGAGTGGTTTTCACAAAAGAGTTTCACTTCAATGAAGCCATAGCTGCATTTGACAAGGTGTTACAATCAGAACCTTTGGACCGCAATGCATTGCTGCAAAGGGTACTTACCCGCCTAAAAAAATACCAATTTATGCGCTCGGTAACATCTGCGATAGATAAAAAAGAAATCCCCTTAACATTGCAGGACATAATAGCGATGCCGGAGGATGAGCAAAAAAAGGCCTGCCATGATTTGTTGCTGGCTGATGAAATAGACCATACTGATTATTACGTAAAAAAAGGAGTACCCGAAGCAATTTTAAGCTATTGCAGGAGCACCCGCTAACCTTTCTCATACATGGCTATTGGCAGAGAAAACTTCTCGCTGCAATTATCCTTGTTATTTATAACCAACACGGGTTAACACGATGATGCGAATAAAAAGATTTGTCGGAGTTAGTGTTTTTCAAAAATACTATGCGTTAGTTGCCTCCCATGGCGCAAAGTATGAGGCAGAGGGTTTGTTTGGGCTACTTGTTCCTGTATTACAACTGTCAATCTAAGTAAACCAATCGTTTCCTCAAACACAAATCTTTGCACCTTCAAAATTGGCAGACCTTTTATCCGGCACAAGCATGGCTACTGCACAAAACCTTAGCTATCTGGCTTTGCGTTAACTAAACTTTTTATATAATTGGATGAAAGCGGGTGGCTAAAACTTATTTAAACAACAGGCAATTGAATTTTAATTGTTGTTCCTTCACCCTCCTTCGTGTCAACAGTTATCTCGCCTCCGTGTGCTTTGATTATATCATAACTTAAGCTCAATCCTAATCCCGTTCCTTGTCCTGTTGGTTTGGTGGTAAAAAAGGGCTGAAAGATCTTATTCATTACTTTCTGAGGAATACCATTCCCATTATCACTAACCCTGATCTCCACTTTATTATTTTTCTTTTTTGTGCTTACTGAAACTGCAGGTTCATATCCCTCTGGGTGTTGCTTCTTCTTTTCTGCCACGGCATAAAAAGCGTTGTAGTAAAGATTCAACAATACCCTTCCCATATCCTGTGGGATGATACTTATCTTTCCGATGCCCCAATCAAAATCAGTATTCAATGTTGCGTTAAACTCCTTATCTTTTGCTCTTAACCCATGGTAACTCAATCGCAGGTATTCATCAGCTAAAGCATTGATATCAGTGGCTTCTTTTTTGCCTGTGTTGCTGCGGCTGTGTTGCAACATGCCTTTTACAATCGCGTCTGCACGCTTACCATGATGATTTATTTTCTGCTCATTCGCTCTTATATCTTTTAATATTGACCTAGTTTCATCCATATTGCCTTTCTCAATTTCAGCTTCCGCCTCATCAATCAATTCAGTGTTAACTTCAGAAAAGTTATTGACAAAGTTTAGCGGGTTTTGAATTTCGTGGGCAATGCCTGCAGTAAGTTCGCCAAGCGAAGCCATTTTCTCTGATTGGATGAGTTGGGATTGTGTTTCATTTAAATGGTACATAGCAGTTTCCAGTTCCCGGGTTTTGCCAAGCAATTGCCGGTTAGACTTTTGCTTAACCCTGTTGTTGTGATATAATAAACTCATGAGAACTCCCAGTACAAGCAATCCCCCAATCAAAAGAGCAGTACGTACCTGCACCCTGTATTGCTGTTCTGCCAGCAGCGCTTTTTCCTGCCGCTGCTGTTCTTCAAAATCCAGTAGTTGAAATTGTTGTTGTTTGGTCTCGTTCATTACTTTTTCCTTCACATTCATCATAATTTTCAGGTATTTCAGCGCACTATCCGGCTCGTGAAGCTTTTCGAAAGCGGTAGATAAATGCTCTGCGGCCTGTGGAATAAAGGGGCCATACAAGAATTTCTGCGAAAGATCCAATGATTTTTTAGAGAAATAAATGCTGGAATCAGGCATACCCGTCTTATTAAAAATATCCGACATCTGGCTATAAGAATAAGACAGTTGAAAAAGGTGATTAATCTTTATTCCCTGGATGATTGCGTCACTATAAAATTGCTTTGCCAATGGTAAGTTACCCAGGTCTTCATATACGTCTCCCAAACAATTCCGTACATAAGGATAAAACAAAACATCATTAGAATGAAAGGATAAGGTATAAGCTTTTTTTGTATAAAAGGCTGCTGAATCGAGCATGCCCTCTTTCCGGAAGGCATACCCCATATGGGCAAATATCTGGTAGTAAAATGCTTCATCAGAATTCCATTTTTCTGCATATGCCAAAGCCTTACGAAGATAAGATACAGCATCCCTGTTGTGTCCGGTAAGAAAATTCACAGTACCAATCTGGGTATAAGCCCTGGCACATATTTCATCTTTTCCGTACTTCAACTTCTCGGCGTAGTGCAGGCACGATAGTGCAATCTTCAAAGATTTTGCCATATCTCCTGTTCGGTCTGCGCTCGTGGACAATATAGATAAACCCCAGGCTTCGCCGTAAGGATAAGTCAAATTCTGCGAAAGCCTGATCATTCGATGCACATAATAAATACCACTATCCAGGTGATTATGGTTATAATAGGTAGATAATGTACCGAGCATGAGTACCTGATTAGTGTCTGCACTGGAGGCATCGATCTTTTTTCTGAGGCTGTCAACATTAAACGGCTGGCTCCTGGCTTGTATCATTAGAAATACAAAAGGGAGCAAAATAGAAATGCGTTTCATCCTGGGTTCCGGGTTTTGAAAATAGTTATTTGAAAATAGTACAATAAATTCAAACCTGATCTTTTGTCAAAACCTTTAAAGCTGAAAATATCGGGCTGTCAGTAGCACAACATCACACCGTAAAAAACGTTGCGCCAAATATGGGTTCGTGCATTTGAAAAGTATCTAAGCTCAGCCGGGGAAATTTCTGGCAATTGATAAATTAGATACCTATCAATTTAATTTTAAAAAAAAGTCCTTTTCAAATAATATGTTGACGCGGTTTCGATCTTCACAGGTGCTGAATTTTTACCGGAAAGTAATAGTCGCAAAATAAGGACAGCAGTTTTTAATTATTTAATGTTACTATCAATAACGAAATGTGGGTAGCCGACTTTTGAAAGTTACTAAGCACAGCCAGGGGCGGGGCTTCTAACAAGGCTGATAAAGGCTGTACGAAGCGCATAATGAGCGTGAACTTTAACTGCTGCTCAAGCTGCTTCTGGCTGGGCACGAATGTACGCTTGTTTGCTTTACTGCGCATGTAGTCGATACCTTTCCAGGTGCCGCCTACTACAGTTCCAACTTTGCCGGAGAAACCTTCGAGAATTTCTTTTTGAATGGTTCTCATAATTTTTGGATTTTTAGGGATGAATAAATAAAAATACCTGCTCTACGCTTTTACTGCAGTTGTGTACAACGGCGTAAAGCGACAATATAACGGGGCAGGTTACCCGCAAAGTCTGTCATGAAATTTTTTGCCACTTTTATACATTATATGTACCCGAAAATCATCTTTTTGCATCGCTATGGTACACTTTATACCTCCTTATGCATCTTTATACCCTATCCTGCTACCCTTTCAAATAATTGCACCTTGCTTTTGGCTGTATAAATAAATTAATTTATCATTACA
>JBDTKB010000242.1:0-3842 GCA_039935555.1 Ginsengibacter sp.
CAGTTTTTTTACCGTTTCAATATATTCTTCTTTTGTAAACCGCGATTGAAAAATAACGGGTTTTGTTTGATTCAATTTTTCAGGTACGAAAGAAATTATTTCATAAAAAATTTGCTTTGGATTGTGGTTCGGGTAAACGCCAATGCTTAATTCTTTCCCTTTGAAAATAAAAATAATTTCAGGAATGAAAAAAAGAAATTGGGGAAAACCTATCCCGTCAGGGTTTGATGAGTTAAGGTTTTCTATCTGATTTTTAAAATCATAAGACACATGGCCAAAAATCCAATCAGGATTTGATTGTATTAATAAATCAAGATCTGCAAAGTTTACACCGTCACCAGCTAAAAACTTGTCGACCGCGCCCGCACCAGCTACCCATTCAATTGACTTGTCAAAATTATAGTCATGGTTATCAAGGAAGCAAAAAATGCCAAACTTCCTACAGAAATTTAGCATTTGAATTTTGAATAATAAAAAATCAGCTATTGTAAATGATGTGAATTTTCTTTTCAAAATAATTGATCAACCGACATGTCACTTGAAAGATTTATGGATATCAAAAATCATCCTCCTCATCATCATCTCCTTCATTGCCGTCGTTGAAAAGATCCAGATCTTTGAAATCATCATCAATCTCAAAATCATCATCAGCTTTACCTTTTTTGCCGGCAGGCTTTTTAATTTTTGATTTAGGTATATCAAACTCCTCAAAATCGGGATCATAATCTTCGTCATCACCTGATTTTTCCCAATCATCTTCCACTTCGGCATCATCGTCATCGTCGTCGTCGTCTGCTTTTGCTTTTTTAGAAGAGGTTGATTTTGTTTTCTTCAAAGGCTTTTCCTCTTCGTCAAGATCATCATCATCATCAATATCCTCACTCTTTTTTTTAGAGGCAGTGTTGGTTTGGGCTGAAGCTGGTTTTTTTACAGGAAAGTTGCTTTCCTTATCAGATTTTGCTTTCATTGTTCTTAAAGGATTAATAGTGTAAAATTTAAATTAGATTTTTACTTTGCCAAAAATATTTGGCTATTTTTTGAAATTATTTTTGATTTACTTTTTTTAAATCATCAATCATGATGCCACAATGATCTGGTCACTGTCTGGTCCATTTGAAATAAAGTTCACAGGAATACCTAAATTTTTATTGATATAGTCGATATACGAACTCATTTCTGCAGGCAAGTTATTAAACTTTTTTATTGACGTAATATCAGTTTTCCAGCCTTTAAATTTTTTGTATACAGGTTCTATATTAGAGCGTTGCATTTGAAAAGGCACTTCATTTGTTTCCTTACCATCTATTTTATAATTTGTACACACCTCGAGAGTTTCAAGTGAATCGAGTACATCGGCCTTTGTCATTACTAATTGTGTAACGCCATTTATCATGCAGGCAAATCGCAAAGCAACAAGATCTATCCAACCGCATCTTCTCGGCCTGCCAGTAGTGCTGCCATATTCGTTGCCTGTTTTCCTAATCAGTTCCCCGTTTTCATCGTCAAGCTCAGTTGGAAACGGACCACTTCCGACCCGGGTGCAATATGCCTTTGTGATACCAAAAACTTCTTTTATTTTTTGCGGTGCAATCCCAAGACCGCTACCAACGCCAGCAGTAATTGTATTTGAGGATGTTACGTAAGGGAAAGTTCCGAAATCAACATCGAGCATACTACCTTGCGCACCCTCTGCAAGAATTTTTTTACCACTTTGCAAGGCATCATTTACAAAATATTCTCCGTTTACTATGTTCAATGTTCTTAATAATTCAAGGCCTTCAAAAAATTCTTCCTCCCATTGAGAAATATCTTCATTGAAAGAAAAATTATCCAAAAGTTTTTGATGTTTGAGGCGAAGTTTTATGTATTGCGAAATAAAATTCTTATCAAGAAAATCTCCTACGCGTAGACCATTTCTGCCCGTTTTATCCATATATGCAGGACTTATTCCCTTGAGCGTGGAGCCAATTTTATCGTTGCCTTTTGATAATTCACTTGCCTTATCGAGTGCCCGGTGCGAAGGTAAAATTAAATGAGTGCGTGCACTTATGAAAAGGTTTTTTTTGTAATCAATTCCCATTGCCGCAACTTCTTCACACTCTTTTTTAAGGGATGCTGTATCCAACACAACACCGTTCCCTATTAAATTTATTTTATTGTCGTGAAAAATTCCGGACGGAATTTGGTGAAGAACTATTTTTTTACCACCAACATATAGTGTGTGGCCGGCGTTTGGCCCACCCTGGAACCGTGCAATTATATCGTAGCCCGAAGCAAAATAATCAACAATTTTTCCTTTCCCTTCATCGCCCCATTGCAGGCCAAGAATTACATCAACCATTAGAAAAATATTTTTTTAAATAAACTGCTCGGCAATTTACAATCAATAAGGAATTCTGGTAAAAATAAAATGAAAAAAATAAATGAAGATTTTTATTTCCTCTTTGTTTGAAAGTAGCGCAAAACATAGATGATGTTAGCAGTTATTCTGAATGTCGAATAAATTTATTAAGCAACTTTCAACATGCTTAGCTTACTGATTTTGAATTTCCGCTCTGCATAATCCATTGTAAGCGTAAATGTTTTTACTTTTTGAGATGGCAACTCATACATAGCATCGGTTAAAATACTTTCACAGATGCTTCTAAGGCCGCGGGCACCAAGCTTATACTCCATGGCTTTATCAACCATAAAATCATAAACTTCACTTTCAATCACAAGTTCTATTCCTTCTAATTCAAATAACTTTTTATATTGCTTAATTAGTGAATTTCTTGGTTCAGTTAAAATATTTCTTAAGGTAATCTTATCAAGTGGGTTTAAAAAGGTTACAACAGGAAGTCGCCCAAGTAATTCCGGTATCAGGCCGAATGCTTTTAAATCCTGCGCATTTACAAATTGCAAAAGGTTTTTTCTTTGAAAATCCTGGAGATCTTTGTTCACATTAAACCCGATAGCGTTCGTGTTTATTCTCCGCGCGATTAACCTGTCTACTCCGTCGAAGGCACCGCCGCATATAAATAAAATGTTGCTGGTATTTAGTTTTATAAGTTTTTGTTCAGGATGTTTACGGCCACCTTGAGGTGGAACAAGCACTTCAGTACCTTCCAATAATTTCAACAAACCTTGCTGAACGCCTTCGCCGCTTACATCTCTAGTAATACTTGGATTGTCACTTTTGCGGGCAATCTTATCAATTTCATCAATATAAACGATCCCTTTCTGAGCTGCGTTTACATCAAAGTTACAAACCTGCAAAAGCCGGCTTAAAATGCTTTCAACATCTTCGCCAACATAACCTGCTTCTGTAAAAACTGTTGCATCTACAATTGCAAAAGGAACATTAAGAACACTGGCAATAGTTTTGGCTAGCAACGTCTTGCCTGTACCAGTCTCCCCTACCATAATAATATTGCTTTTTTCTATCTCCACTTCGCCACTATCAACTTTTTGATTTAGACGTTTATAATGATTATAAACAGCCACTGCCAGAACTTTTTTTGCATCGTCCTGCCCAATCACATATTCATCCAAAAATTTCTTAAGTTCAATGGGCTTTTTTACAGAAAGCTTATATGCTGATGCCTGGTTATTTTTATCCGGCATCGGAAAAATTTCCTGCGTTATTATTTCCTGCGCATGCTCCACACAATTTTCGCAAATATGACCTTCCTGTCCGGCGATAAGAATTTTAACTTCATCACGATTTCTGCCGCAAAAAGAACAATGTAAGGTTTGTTGTTTAGCCATTAGGTTAATTATTTATTCAAATTCCGCAAATACATTTCCAAAATATACAATTTTCTGGGGTAGTATACAAAGAAAATGAAGGAAACTCACTT
>JBDTKB010000243.1:0-26764 GCA_039935555.1 Ginsengibacter sp.
TTTTAAAGATGATAAAATCAATGCCGGATAAATGCCGGCAAACAATCCGACTATAAGCACAAGTAATAAAGGGGCAAAATAAATGTAGAAAGGAAAGCTCATGAGCGTTGGAATTTCTTTGCTTAAAACGCTGCTTACATATGGACGCATAAATTGATAAATAATAAGCGCCAATATTGTTGAAAAGAAAACAAGCAATACTGATTCCGTTAAGAATTGTAACACCAATTGTTTTTTCATTCCGCCAAGCACTTTGCGAACACCAATTTCCTTCATGCGTGATGATGCTTTGCTGATAGAAATATTAATGAAGTTGATGATGGCCATTAATAAAATAAATGCAGCAATACATGAAAGTGTGTACAGCATTTTCTCTACAAGATTATTATTCGCTTGCAGGTAATAATCATTTAATGAAATGAGTGTATTATACATCTGGCTGCTGATATTTGCCGGCGAATTATGTTGAATCAGATATGTCATTGGTTGCTCCAATTGCTTTGGCGAAACACCCTTTTGTAATTCAATATAACTAACAATCGCTGTGTTGTTCCATGCATCTATCTGCCGGTTGAAAAAGTTTACAGAACCGATTGGTAAAAAAACCCCATTGAGATTATTATCATTAATTTTTGTTACCGAATTATCAGGCAATGATTTTAGTACAGCTGTAATCATAAAATCATGTTTGCCACCGGAAAAATTATCTATCGTAACTGTTTGCCCTACAACATTCGTTTTACCAAAATATTTCCTTGCAACTTCTTCTGTAATTACTGCAGAAAAAGGATCATTAAATGCCGTTTTGATATTACCATATAAAACAGGAAAACCATACATAGAAAAAAGCGTGCTATCATTAATCTGCATACCTTCTCTGAAATGTTTATCCCCTTTTGACACAGTGGAGGTAATACCATCCCAGCGATAATAGTTAGCAACCAAACCGGGATATTGTTCTTTCAATGCCTTGGCAAGATTGCCTGCTGTAGTAAGTGACAAGGTGGGATCATTACCATAACTGCTTTGAATAATATATTGATTGTGTTCATTTTTCAATGAACTGTTAACCTCTAAAGCGCTCCACACATAAGCTCCAATTAAAAATGCAAATGCAATACCTATGGCAAGTCCGCCAATATTTACCAGTGAATGAAACTTGTATTTAATAGTATTTCGCCAGGCAATTTTGAAATAATTTTTAAGCATAGTTTTTATTTATTCAGTACGTAATGATTTTATGGGGTTTGCCAGCGCTGCTTTTATTGCCTGGAAACTTATAGTGCATACCGTGATAAGAATCACAGAGGCCGCAGCAATTAAAAAAACGGTTGCGCCCAGGTTTACCCTGTATGCAAAACCTTGCAACCAGTTATTCATTACCCACCAGGACAACGGAAATGCAATAAATACCGCGATGACCACTAACCTCAAAAAGTCATTTGATAACATGACAACAATGCTCCTTACGGAAGCGCCTACTACTTTACGAATGCCGATTTCTTTCTGTCTTCTTTGTGCCGTAAATGCGGCAAGACCAAATAAACCAAGACATGATATAAGGATAGCAAGGCCGGCAAAATATTTTGATACGACAGCAACCCTGTTTTCTGATGTATATAATGCCTGGTATTCTTCATCAAGAAACTTATAATCGAAAGGCAAACCTTTGTTGAATGAAGCATAGGATTTTTGTATTTGGACAATGGTTCGTTTTTCCGTACCGGCCTTTATTTTTACTACTATATTTGGCCCAACTGAAAACATTCGGAAAAAGCAAGGCTTCACTGTTTCATACAACGATTCGAAATTGAAATCTGCTGCAACGCCAACTATCTTTTTCTGCATACCCCAGAACGTTACCGTTTTACCAACAGGGTCTTTTAGACCCATACTTTTTATAGCCGATTCATTAAATATGATCTCATTCTGCGCATTGTCATTATCAGAAAAATTGCGGCCTTCTTTTATTTTAATGCCGACAGTTTGTAAGAAGCCATTACCAACTTCAATATTCGCAAACGAGCCATCTTTAGAAGGATCTTTTCCGGGCCAGTCAAAACCACCGATGCCTCCGTGATCGCCGGTCAGGTTATGAGAATGGCTTCCTGCACTAACTACACCTGGAATATTCCGCAATTCATTTACAAAAGAAACGGCATTACTTACACTCACAGAATCATTTGCCAATGGAATTGTAAAGTCAATTACATTATCCCTGTTGTATCCAAGATTTTTTGATTGTATATAATTGATCTGCCTGTAAACAGTGAGAACACCGATGATGGCAACAACAGATAAAGTAAACTGGAATACCACCAATCCTTTGCGAACCCATAATTCTCCGGCAGAAGTTTTCAATTTTCCTTTTAATACAAGAGCTGGTTTAAATGCTGAAATATAGAGGGCCGGATAACTTCCTGCGATAAGACCCGTAAGAAGGGTTATACCAATAACTGAAAAGATAAGACCGGCGCTAAAGTTAAGTGCCAGTTCTTTCCCTGTAATTGTGTTGAACGCGGGAAGTAAAATAATGATCAGAACAATGGCAAGTAAAAGGGATAGAAAACTCATTAACACAGATTCGCCGAGATATTGTAAAATAAGCGTGGGGCGGCCTGCGCCTACTACTTTCTTTATACCCACCTCTTTTATTCTGCCCGCAGCTTTCGCGGTAGATAGGTTCATAAAATTAATACAGGCAATCACTAATAAAAAAATTGCGATAATGGTGAATAATCTTACATACTCAATTCTGCCACCAGCCTGTACGCCGTCCCTGTATTGTGCGTAGAGATATTGATCAGAGAATCTTCTTACAAATAAAGTCTTCCCGGAATTTTTTTCTTTTGATTCTACAAAATCTTTTATTTTGGCATCGAACGCTTTAATGTTTGTTCCATTCTTTAATACGATATAAGTTCGCGGATCGCTGTTGCCCCATTCTAACATCCCTGGTCTTTTTTCCACAAAAAGATCGAAGTTAAAAAGCACATCAAATCTCGCTGAAGCATTAGACGGATTTTTTTTAAAGATGCCCGTGATAAGATAGGAGCCGTCAAATTCATCCAGTTTCCAGTCAATAGTTTTGCCAACTACATTTTGTAGTGTATGAAACAGTTTCATTGCAAGCTCATCAGAAATCGCAATGGAATGCTTATCTGTCGTAATCTTGTTCTTATCCCCTTCTAAAAAATGACAATTAAAAATGTTGAAATAGTCTTTACTAATAAATTGACCGCCTGCCGTTACACGGGTATCACCAAAAGAAATAATGCCTTTACTGGAAAACCATGATGCGGGAACAACTGTGGCTGCATGCTCTACTTCAGGCATTTCTGCCGCAAGTGCATTTGCCAATAAACCTGCTGTGTTTTCTGTTGTTTCAATGACGTCATCATGTTTAATATTTTGCATTACCTGGTAAAGCTGCTTGTCATTGTTGTTATATTTATCCATATTCAACTCATCACCTATCCAAAGCCAGATAAGCAGCGCACAAGCGAGGCCGGTAGATAATCCCACGAGGTTGAGAAAAGTAAACTGGCGATCTTTAATAAGATTGCGCCATGCAATTTTGAAATTATTTTTAAACATAAATTTTATACTTAGAATTTTTATTCACTTGTTAAACTCTTTACCGGGTTTACTATTGCAGCTTTAATTGCCTGGAAACTAACCGTTAGTAAGGCGATTTTGAAATAGTTTTTATACATGAAAGACACTTTATTTAGAAACGTTTCATTTATCACCCACAATTCTTAATTCACAAATATTCATTCAGTTCTCAAACTTTTCACCGGGTTTGCTATCGCCGCTTTATAGGTCTGCGATATGATGGTAAATAAGCCAACCCCTAATAAAAACAGGAAACACATCAATACATTCACAAATCCGAAATCAATCCTGATACTAAAGTTTTGCAGAAACATTACTGACAAGAACCAGCCGATTGGCATTGCTATCAAGCCGGCAATAAACAGGAGTTTTATAAATTCTTTGGAAAGTATATTCACCAATTGTATCGAGCTTGCACCGATAACCTTACGAATACCGATCTCTTTATTTTTTACTTCAACCGTATACACAACCAACCCGAGCAATCCTAATGTTGCGATCGCCAGAGCAATGAAGCCAAGAAATCCAAGTAGAGAGATAGTGGCAGTTTGAGAATTACTTTTATCAAGATCATCGCTAAGCCATGAAGCTTTTACCGGCTGCGAAGGCTGATACGCATTTACAACATTTTCGATCTTTTTTTCTAATTCGTCTTTATTAGTTGCATGGGCTACTACATACAGATAGGTATAAGCGTCCTTCATGGTTCTGAAAGCCAATGGATCAATCGGCCGACCGGCGCCTTCATACATAAAATCTTTCATTACGCCGGCAACCTGTAATTGGGTTGTATCATTGATCCACACCTTCTGCCCAATAGCTTTTATTGCAGAAGAAAAACCTAATGCACGCACTGCTTTTTCATTCAGTAAAATATATTCTTCGCTGTCATTTGTGTTATCTGATGGAAAATTGTTTCCTGCATCAAATGCAAAATGCATGTCACGTATAAAACTGGCATTAGCATAATAGTATTGCAGGCTGAAAGCATCTTTTTTATTAGACACCCAAACCTGTGTTGCCATACCGTTAAAACGTTTGGTGAAATTGGCAGTACTTGCAGATACAGATTGTACACCGCTGATCGTACTTATTTCCTGTGCTGTTATATTCCTTTGTAATCCGTTTAGCGGAACCACCATTACTTCGTTACGTTTAAATCCCGGATCAGCTTTTGCCATAACAGAAAATTGCTTATAAAATACAAACAGGAAAATAATTACCACCAGGGACAGGCTATATTGAAAAACAATAAGTGCCTTTTGCACACTCACCTTTCCCAAGATTTTAGCCGTGGATAAATTCTTGAGCACACGGAGAGGGGTAAACGCAGATAATATCCACGCTGGAGCTGAGCCCGCAAGCAACCCACAGAATAACGCATAAATAATTGTCCACACCACAAATGCCAGGTTGTAATGGAAAGAGGAAGGAATAAATTCATAGTCATCATTGAAGGGTGCATAGCGAACGATCATAGCAAGTAAAAACCATGCAAACGCGAGGGCAAGGAAAGAAAGTATTACAGACTCAAAAATATATTGTGCAAAAACCTGTGAGCGCTTTGCTCCGACAATTTTGCGAATGCCAACTTCCTTAGCCCTGGTAAGTGCCCTTGCTATTGTTAAGTTGGTGTAGTTGAAACAAGCTGCTAACAAAATGAGTAATGCAATTCCGCCTT
The DNA here is from genome assembly GCA_039935555.1 of Ginsengibacter sp. Taxonomy (GTDB): domain Bacteria; phylum Bacteroidota; class Bacteroidia; order Chitinophagales; family Chitinophagaceae; genus Ginsengibacter. Next base: position 5,300 of record JBDTKB010000243.1, read on the forward strand.
CTGTATAAATCTTTGCCCATGATGTACCGCCTGCGTTGTCGTTGTTGAGACGATCTGTGCCCGGGCTTATTTCGTTCAAAGCCTGCGTGTGAAATTCAGATACACCTTCTTTGTTTATGCTGTTAAGGTTGCGGGATATATTGTCTAATTGAGATTGCATTATATTTTTGCTTACGTTTTTGTTCAGCAGCACATAGGTATAAGCAGCATTAAATGCAAACCAGTCTGATGATTTATTAGCGAGTATTTGTTTATTCTCCAACAAAGCGATGCTATTTTCGGAAGCATAAGCTTCATAATTAAGATTTGTTTTGCCCGGTGGTGTATTTAACACTCCCGTGATGAGAAAACCAGTCCCATTATCAAATTGAATAGTCTTTCCAACAACGTTAGTGGTGTTAAAAAATTTTTCTGCTGTTTGTTTAGTTAGAATTATAGAATTAGGTTCCTTCAATGCAGTAGCCCCACTTCCTTCTAAAAATGTGAAACCAAATATGGAAAAGAATGACGGCTCGGTAAAAGCTCCATTAATGTATAATTCCTTTCCATTTGCAGTTGCTTTGCCATTAAGCGCCGGGTAAACGCTTGCAGCAAACTCCACCTGATCGCGATTCAACAATAACTCGTTTACTAACGGTAATGGCGTACTCGCCAACTGCCATTTCTCACCATTCTTTTTTTTGTAATCTGAAATAATGCGATAGGTTCTTTCGGGGTGTGGATGAAATTTATCATAACTAAATGCATCTTGTGTGCGAATCAGGATCATCAGCCCAACGGACATGCTTAGCCCTAACCCAAATACATTTATAAATGTTGTCAGTTTATTTTTTAAAAGACTTCTAACGGCTATTTTGAAATAATTTTTAAACACGTTTTTAGTTTAGAGTTATTAATTAAGAGTTAGTGCATCAAAGTCAATATTTTTCATTCATTGCTTATAATCCATTGTTGATTGTCCATTCTTACTACTCCGTTCTCAAACTCTTTACCGGGTTTGCAATTGCTGCTTTTATCGCATGGAAGCTTGCCGTTAAAAGTGTAATTATTAAAGCACCACCTCCGGCCGTAAAAAACATCCACCACAAAATATCGGTGTGGCATTGAGAGGTATCAGTTTTATATCTCGCATTTTACTCCGTTCTTAAACTCTTTATCCCACAAGAATCGGGATCTCGTTTTGCTCACTCGGTTCGCAAAGACTTAACAGGGTTTGCCATTGCAGCTTTTATTGCCTGGAAACTCACTGTTCCAATAGCAATAAAAATAACAATCAAGCCTGCCAGCGCAAACGTTGGCCAGCTTAATGTGATCCGGTATGGATAGTTCTCTAGCCACTTACTTGCAGCCATCCATGCCAGTGGCACAGCGACAGCTAAAGCAATCATCACAAGTTTTACAAAATCTTTTGAAAGAATAGTTACTACATTATTTATCGAAGCACCCAGCACTTTACGTATGCCAACTTCCTTGGTTCTTTTCTCTGCAGATAAAACTGACAGGCCAAACAGACCAATGCACGAAATAAAAATGGTAAGTATCGCACTAAAAAACATGATCTGTTTCCACTTGGCTTCTGCTTCGTAATTCTTTAAATTTTGCTGGTCTTTAAATACATATGAATAAGGGCTTATGGGGAAAAATTGCTTGAATGTCGCCTCTATATACTTCAGGCTTGCCGCCTCTCTGCCGGGTTTTATTTTAATCCCAAATGCTCCATAAGCATTATCATTCTTCATAGTGAATAGCTGAGCGCCTATCTTTTCATTTAATGAAGCGTAATGATAATTTTTCACAACCCCGATAACATGATACACTTCGTTTCTAAACCAGAAATTAACCACTTGGCCAAGTGGATTTTTCCAACCGGCTTTCTTCACAAATTCTTCATTTACTATAACTGAATTGCTGGAATCATTAGGAAATTTATTTGAAAAATTTCTGCCCTGTATGATGGGAATTTTTAATAAAGGGAGGTATGCTTCATTTACCGTTTCATAGGCAAATTGTATAATAGAATCATTACTGTTTTTTGCGGCAGTCCCCCACACACCGCCATTTTTTGCTGCAACGTCAATTATGTTTTTATCTTTCATCAGTTCATTTCTGAACAGTGCGGCTTTACTATGCTTCGCCTGGTCAACATTTACAATCACGAGATTGCTATCATCATACCCTAACTTTTCGGTAGTGAGAAAATTGAATTGCGCATACAGCACGAAGGTCGCAATGATTAAAAAAGAAGCAAGTGTAAACTGCAAAACCACCAGCGACTTTTGCAGGTAATTTTTACCTGTAAGATTAAAACGGCTGTACAGTATTTCCACAGGCTTATATCCTGATAGCACTAATGCCGGATAGAAACCAGCTAAAAAACCTGTAACAAAGAAGAGAAGTAGGTAGCCACCAACTAAATTAAAGTCGAATAAATAGGAAAGTGAAAGGGCTTTATTTGCAAGTTCATTAAAAACGGGAAGCGTGATTTGAACAATGGCGAAGGCCAGCAGGAATGCTATGATGCAAAGAAAAAATGATTCACCCAGGAACTGAAAAATTAATTGTTTTCTTTCGCCGCCAACTACTTTCCGTATACCAATCTCTTTTGCTCTTTTTACAGAACGTGCTACTGTAAGGTTGATAAAATTAATACATGCTATAAGAAGTATAAATAAAGCAATACCGGAAAGTATATAGGAGTACATGGGATTACTTGCATCGCTTAACCCATTTTGCGGAGGCAGTTCTGTGCTCATGTGCATTGCCATATATGGCTGCAACCTATAGCGCGTATCTCCGAGAATATCTCCAAATTTTTCCTTCATTTCCTTTCTTCCCTCCCTTGAATCCTGCACGTAGAAATTCTGCATGTGGCTTTCTACCTCCTGCATTTTTGCATTTGGATTAAGCACAACGAATGTGTTGAGAAAAAAATTGAACCATTCTTCATTGCCAACAGCTTCGCCGGGTGGAATTGTGAAAGGAATTAGCATGTTAAATTTGATGGAAGAATTTTGTGGCGTTTTTTTAGCAATTGCGCTCACCTGGTATGGCACAAATACACTGTCATCTTTCAGCATGATTATCTTACCAACAGCATCAGTGGTATTAAATTGTTTCTTTGCAATCTCCTCAGAAATCACGACAGAATGCGGATCCTTTAAACATGTTTTCGGATCACCACTTTGGAGTGGAAAGGAAAAAACAGAAAAGAAGTTAGCGTCTGCATACAGCACATCCTGCGGGTAAATATCAACACCGGTTTTCATATCACGGCTATCGCTTTTAACCCGTACAAATGCCTCTATGCCCGGCACATTTTGCTTAAACCGCGGCCCCTGGAAATAGCCGGTGTTACCATCTTTGCGCCAGTTGCCGCCCGCATCTTTATTGTCACTAACTACACGGTAGATATTATTTACATTGTTATGAAACCTGTCGAAGCTAACTTCGTCTTTTACGTATAAAAGAATAAGCATAGCACAAGCCAGCCCAATACTTAATCCCGAAATATTGATGAACGAATAAATTTTATTTCTTGATAGATTACGCCATGCGATTTTGAAATAATTTTTTATCATAGCTTAAGTATTTATCCCTTTAATTAAATTCTACTGTGTTCGTAGAAAAATTTAGTCCGATTAAAAGAAGGCGCGCGGAACAAAACACAACTGCCACCGGCAAATGCGTCAACCGTTATGCCAACCTAAAAAGCCATGCTGGTAAGGCACTTGCAAATGGAAGTGTTTTTAAAAGTGTTCGGAAACGAACAGGTTATGTGCGGTTTCGCCCGGCCATTTTAAGTTCAAACGCTTGGCTGCGACATCTTTTCAATTACCATTAGCAAAATTTTGAAAGTAAATTTGAAATAAAATTTATTAAAGGCCGCGATCAAATTCATCTCAAAAGCATAGCTACTATTAACTGATGTTTAAGTTTAAAGCCACTATAGAAATCATAGGAATAAACCCATTCGTTTTTGTGCCTGAAAAAATCCTGGCCGCAATTTTCGAAAAAGTTGGAAAGGACAAAGGGCCAATACCAATTTGCGGAACTATTAATGGTGACCCGTATCAACAAACCCTTGTGAAGTACAGTGGAGCCTGGCGACTTTATATAAACGGCAAAATGCTTAAAAATTCTCCAAAGCGAATTGGTGAAAATATAATGGTCACGGTCACATTTGATCCATCAGACAGAACTATAGAGCCGCCGTTAGTAAGGCTATTTCGAAATAATTCTTAAACATGAAAGGCACTTTATTTTGAAACGTTTCATTTATCACCCACAATTCTTAATTCACAAATACTTATTCTGTTCTCAAACTTTTCACGGGGTTTGCTATTGCCGCTTTTATTGCCCTATAGCCAACCGTTATCCATGCTATAATAACAGAAGAAAATATGGCCAACACAAAGACACTAATACCGATATTTATTTTGTATGTAAAATCGTTTAACCACAATTGCATAATTAAGTAAGCAAGCGGCGCTGCAATTACAAACGCAATAACAATAAGTATGGTAAATTCTTTTGAGAAGATGTAAATAATATTGCCAACGCTGGCACCTAAAACTTTTCTTACGCCAATCTCTTTTGTTTTTTGTACAGCCATAAAAGAAACCAGTCCGTATAAACCAAGGCAGGAAATAAAAACAGCAAGTGCAGCGAAAATTTTATAGAGTAATTCGAGATGGGTTTCCTGCTCATAAAACTTGGCAATATTCTCATCCATAAAACTGCTGGTGTAAGCATATTCAGGAAAAGAACGGTTCCATAGAGTCTGAATATCAAGCTGTGTTTTGGCTAAGTTGGATGACCGTAATTTAATTGCTGTCAATCCATAAAACTGTTTATTTTCTGCCAGCAGTATCGGGTTTATTTGCTGCTTTAAAGAATGGGTTTTAAAATCTTTTACAACGCCAACAATTTTTTTCCATGAGCCGCTTCCAAGGCGAATATCTTTATCAATGGCATCTTGGGCATTCTTCAAACCTAATTTATGTAAAAGCGTTTCGTTTATAACAAATTCCTGAATAGTATCGCTCTTTTCATAGGCTCTTCCTGCGAGCAACTGCAATCCAAAAGTTTTAAAATAATCTTCATCACCAAATTTTAAAGACACAGGAAATTTCTCATCATCTTTATGATTGAATGCAAAGTTGCTGCTCCAGGTATTATCGGATGAAGGGGCATCTGTATTAAAACTCACCGATTGTATTCCCTGCATGTGCAATAAATTTTCTTTAAAGGCAGGCATCCTTGAAATAACCGCACTATCAGCATTAGCAGATAATAAAAACACCGCATCTTTATTAAAGCCAAGGTCAGCATGATTCACAAAATTCATTTGGCCTATTGCTACTATGGTGGCTATTATAAGGATTTGCGAAATAGCAAATTGCAAAACAACCAAACTCCTGCGCAATGAAATGCCGGCGATACTGGCAGATGAAATTTTATTCTTTAATGCAAGTAAAGGATTATAACGCGACAGTATAAGCGAAGGGTACAACCCTGATAATATAGTTACGCAGATTATTATCAATACAACAAAAACAAAAGTATGCAGATTAAATATGCTAAGGTTTTCCTGTATAGAAGCGATATGCTTTACGAATGGCAAACATACTGACGCAAGCATAACAGCTATCAGCAATGCAATAAATACGATCATCGCTGTTTCGCCCATTACCTGCAAAAAAAGTTGCAGGCGATTGCTGCCTAAAACTTTTCTGATGCCAATTTCTTTTGACCTGCTTACTGCCTGCGCCGTTGCCAGGTTTATAAAATTTATGCAAGCCATTATGATTATAAATATCCCGATAAGTGATAAGGTCCACAGCGTGGACATGCTGGTGATGTGATCACCGAAAATATCGAAGCGGTGATCAAAATGTAACTGGCTTAAAGGCTGTAAAAAATTAATTCTTTTAGAGTTACCTCTTCCCTTATAATGTTCTTCGCTAAAAGCAAGCAACTGTTTATCCATGCTTGCTGCCGTTAAAGACGGAGGAAGTAACAGGAACACCTGGAAGTTACTGCCCAAAGTATTCCAGTCATTATGAAAATTATATCTATCCCCGTTGCTTTGTAAAGTTTTATAAGAGATCATAACACCTAAAGGGAAATCGGTATTGGAAGGAAGGTCTTGTAAGATGCCTGCCACTTTTAAAGAAACCGCATTGTCCAGCGTAATAGTTTTGTTAATTGCCTGTTGCCATTGCCCAAAATATTTCTCTGCAATTTTTTTTGAAAGCACCACCGTATTTGGTTCATTTAAAACGGCGGCATTCCCTTCCATCCAGTTATAATGAAATACATTAAAAAAAGAAGGCTCACAAAAAAAGATACCTTGATTTTCTATAAATTTTTTATTGCTGATGCCTGCCTGGTTATTAACACTTACCTGGCTTGCATAAGTTGAATTAATTGCGGCAAAAGAAACGCCTGCCATTTTTGCACGCAGCGCATCCAAAACAGCCACAGGAACACCGGGATTATATGTTATGCCGCCATCCGAGTATTTATCCTGCGTAACTACATGGTAAATATTTTTGTAATTGGGCTGAAATTTATCATAGCTTAATTCATAATTTACGATTGTAAATATGATGATGCTTGCGGCAATACCGATACCAAGCCCTGCAATGTTTATTAAAGAAAAAGACTTATGCTTTGCCAGGTTACGAAGCGCTACCTTAAAATAATTTTTTATCATAAAGTTGTTTTAACTTATTGTATTGAGAAATCTTTTTGAATTGTACGAAGCTGCTGCCATATATCTTTATCCTTTTCAAGTGGCGAAGCAATAAAAACAAGATAAATTTTCGACGCGTCCTTATCGTGTAGAACTTTTATTTCCATATTTAATTTTACAGGTGCGCCATCAGTAAAAACACCAAATATGTTTAAGAAGGCATTATAAATAACTTCATTCTTTATTATTTTTTTCCTTTCTATTGCAACGGTAATTTTTGAAGTATCAATTGAAAGATGCCGATCCTTTGCTGTGCCGCTACACAATCCTTTAAAATAATCAAGCAAATAATTCCTGATATCATTCTGTGAAATAAAAGGAGTATTATCCAATTCCGCAGCAAAAGCATAAGTAAAATAAGTGGTTGAATCTTTTATAAACATTCCCGGGGAGAACCTTAATTCTTCAACCCCTTTATAAGGAAACGACGGAGCAAAAACCGGTGGTAATTTAAATTTTTCAAACTGCCAGTTGGCAGGTTGCTTTAACAGTTGAGGTGTTTGTTGCTGTGCGTTCAAAATATTTGAAAATGCTGTCGCACAAAACAAAATTATTGGTATCTTTTTCATTTTGAATTTTTACTTTTCAATTTCTATTCACTTCTCAAACTCTTCACAGGCTTTGCTATTGCTGCTTTTATTGCCTGGAAACTCACTGTAAGCAATGTGATCATAAGTGCGCCAACGCCTGCCGCAGCAAAAATCCACCACGACAATGTTGTTCTGTACTCATAATTCTGCAACCAGTTATCCATGAAATAATAAGCCACCGGTGTTGCAATGCAGAATGAAATCATTATCAACATTGCAAACTCTTTTGAAAGTAACCGCCATAAACTGAACACTGTTGCGCCTAATACTTTGCGCACACCAATCTCTTTTCTTCGCTGTTCTGCAATAAAAGATGCAAGACCAAATAATCCCATACAGGAAATAAAAATGGCTAATGCAGCAAAGAAACTTGCAAGCCCACCTATCTTTTCTTCTGCTTTGAATTTTGCATCATATTCTTCATCAACAAACTTGTAATCGAAAGGCTCCGCCGGATTATACTGAGAGAACAAAGGTTTTATTTTAGCAAGCGCATCTGCAGCACTTACGTTTGGATTGATGCGAATGTTGAACGTATAAACCGTCCACGGAGCTAAAAAATAAATGGTTGGGATTGCAGGCTTGTAAGGCGACTCCATCACGATATCTCTTACCACACCAATTACAGTGAATTTCATTCCATACCAACCTATCGTTTCTCCCACAGGGTTTTTAAAACCCATTCCTTTCGCTGCGGATTCGCTTAAGATCATAGTAAGCTTGTCGTTGCCGGTTGTTGGCGTACGAAAATCTCTTCCATCAATAAATTGCAATCCTACTGTTTTGGCATATTGCTGCGTGACACCGACCGTAGCAAAATTGTCTGCCTGCCCCGGCTGCTTATTGTCCCATGAAAAATTTCCCTGCTGATTTGTCATCTCTGTGGTGGGGCTTGATGTTGCTGCCAGCTCACCTACTGTACCCGTATTCAGCAGGTCATTACGGAAGGCATCAAAATGTTCCTGTATTGTTTTTGTATGTACATCAACTCTAAGTAATCCATCTTTACTATATCCAACAGAGCGGCTTCTTGCAAACTGAACCTGTCGATAAATCATAACCGTGCCTACAATCAAGGCGATGGAAACCGTGAATTGTGTTACGACCAAAATTTTGCGGGGCAAGGAAGCAAAACGTCCCGACTGGATTACACCTTTTAAAACTTTCACAGGCTGAAAAGAAGATAAATACAAAGCGGGATAACTGCCGGCAACCAACCCTGTAATAATGCTGAAAGCGAAACCGTATAGCCACACATAAATATTTTGCCATGGCACCATCATATTCTTATCGGCCAGTTTATTAAAGAACGGAAGCGATAGTTGCACAAGTGCAAATGAAAGGATAAACGCGATCATGCTCACGAACAGTGACTCGCAAAAAAACTGGATAACAAGCTGGCTGCGTAAAGAGCCTAGAGTTTTTCGGATACCTACTTCTTTTGCTCTTTTTTCAGAAAGCGCTGTGCTAAGATTCATGAAATTGATACAGGCAAGCAATAGCACAAAAAAGCCGATCAATGCAAACAGCTTTACATATTGTATTCTTCCGCCAACACTTTCGCCATTTTTAAAATCGGAATACAAATGCCATTTGCTCATGGGGAATAGAAACAGAGCAGGCTTGGCTTGATCAGATTTTACAAACTGGCTGTGTTCCGCTTTTATATTTTTTATTTTGGCAGAAACTTTTTCGTAGTCTGCGTTGTCTGCCATTTGCACATAAAGCTTCCAACCATTATCATCCCACTCATGTGCCGAGTTCTTTGTTTCCAAGTCTATTGTAGCAAACAACTGCCAGGCAGCCAAAAATTTAACGTCACTAAAAGATGTGTTCTCAGAAAAATCTGCATATACGCCGGAAACCTTTACAGCAAGTGTATCATCCATCAAAATGGTTTGTCCGATTGCCTGTTTGTCACCAAACAAAGATTTTGAAAGCGTTGATGATAATAAAATAGAATGAATATCATTAAGCCCATTTCGGCTGCCTGCAAGCATTTTCAATGTAAACATTTCAGGTGCCTGTGGCTCCATGAAATTTCCTTTGTTTTCTATCTTTTTTTCTCCGAAAGAAAAAATGTGGTCTTGTGTTGCCGTTGACAATATTATTTGTTTGAAATCGCTTCCATACTTTACCCGCATTTCTTCAGCAATCGGAATTGGTAGTGCTTCCTGTGTTTGATATACATTATTGATAGATTGGTTTTGCATTACCTGTGCAATGCTGTTATAATTCTGGAAACCTTTATTAAAAGATGTTTCACTCCATATCCATAATCCAATAAGCATAACAACAGCCATACCTGCTGCCAGACCAACAATGTTTATAAAGGAAAAAGCCTTCTTCTTCCATAAACTCCGCCAGGCGATTTTGAAATAGTTTTTAAACATGTTTATAGTTTAGAATTATGGGTTATGAATTATCAATGTTTACATAATAGGTTCGTTCCCCTTTATTCAAAATTTAAAATTCGAAATTCCTCACTCTGTTCTCAGACTCTTTACAGGATTTGCCATCGCTGCTTTTATTGTTTGAATACTTAATGTGATCAAAGCAAGCAATAACATCGTTAATCCACTTAATGCAAAAAGCCACCAACTCATTGTGGTTTTATAGGCAAAATTTTCCAACCATTTATAGCTCGCCCACCATGCAAGCGGTGCAGCAATTGCAAATGCTATCAATACCAGTTTTATAAAGTCTTTCGATAAAATGGAAATGATGTTGCTGACGCTGGCGCCTAATATTTTTCTCATGCCAATTTCTTTTGTCCGTGTGTTGATGGTATACATTACCAATCCTAGTAAACCAAGGCAACTGATAAGAATAGATAACGCGGTAGCCCAGCTCAGCAGGCTTGCTACCTGTTGCTCCGAAGTATAAAATTCGGCAACCATGTCATCAACAAACTTATAATTGAAATCTTCATCCGGGTACGTTTGATGAAACGCTTTTTGCATTTTACTAATGGCATTTTTCCAGTTATTACTGCCTGCCACGTTAGGCAGTAACCGCACATGAAATCTCTCGCCCGGGCTTCCGGCAAAAACCATCGGGCTTATGGGTGCGTGGGTTGATTGGTCATGAAAATCCTGCAGCACACCAACAATAGGCATGCTTTTATTATTGAAAGTTAAAGACTTTCCGATTGCATCTCCAGGCTTGTTAAAGCCAAGAATCTTTGCATAACTATTGTTTATTAAAAACTCTTTCATGGTATCACTTGCTACTACATTTCTGCCGGCCAGTAATTTTAATTGATACACTTTTAAGTAATTCGTATCTCCCCATCTTATCTGGATTTGCGCTTTTATATCCGGCTTTGCAGCATATAAAACATTGGTGAAAGAAACACCTTTATCAGCAGGTGAAAGATAGCCGGCGCTTGCTATTTCAACTCCCGGAATTGAATTGATAACACTTAATAGCTGTTTGCTATGTGCGGCAATTGTATCACGTGGTAATTCAAAAGTAATGATGCCATCTTTATCAAAACCAAGGTCTGTATTCAATGAATAATTAATTTGCTTGCTCACCATTAAAGTGGCAATCACAAAGAACTGTGCTATTACAAATTGGGATATGGTGAGTGATTTTCTAACCCATGTATTTCTTGTATCTCCGCTGCTAATAAACGATTGCGTTTTTAAAACTTTTATGGGCTTAAACCCTGATAAAATAAATGCCGGGTATATGCCCGAAAGCACGCTTACTATTACAGCAAGCAATAATAAAAATAAAAAGATATAAGGCTGATGTAGTGGTTGAAAAGATAAACCTGGGGGAATAAAATCTGCAAATAATTTCAGCAGTAAGGGCGTGAAACAAAAAGCCACGATAGAAGCAGTTATTGTAAGCAAAAATGTTTCGCCTAAAAACTGGAATATTAATTGCTTTCTTGAGCTGCCCAATGTTTTCCGGATGCCAATTTCTTTTGCACGCTGTGCAGCATTTGCCGTAGTAAGATTGATAAAATTGATGCAACCCAGCAATAATAAAAATGCAGCTACCGAAAGCAAGCCGTATAGCGTGGATTCATCGACTGTTCTTAAACCCGGCGATGCGTACAAGTGGTTAAAGTGCACATCTTTCAACGGTTGCAACCGAAAAACGATCGTGTTTGAAGATTGATTTTCTGCGTCTTTACTGTACTTGTTTAAAAGTGTTTTTAGCTGGGCTTCAGTTGCCGTAACACTAATACCTCTATCAAGCTTTACATATAACTGCGAATAAGACATCCAGTCGTTCCAAACATTCATCATAAAATCATTTTGCAGATGTGTTTGAGAAATGGTTGCATAGGATATAAATTCATTTCCATGAAAAGAAGTGGTTTCATTTAAATCTTTTACGACGCCTGAAACAGTCGCGGTGATGTCATCATTATAACTTACCTGTTTGCCAATAATTTCATTAACAGCCAAGGAAGGAAAATATTGCTTTGCTTTACTTTGTGTAAGCACCACCGTGAAAGGATCTTTTAATGCAGATTGCACCGAACCTGCGATCCATTGATAAGGCAGCAAAGAAAAATACTGTGCGTCGGTAAATACAATATCAGTTTGTTTTTTAAAGATGACAGGCTGCGGCAAACCTTTTCTTGTAACCGTTACTTTAGCATCTCCCTGGAACTGCATTACAGGTACTGTTGTTTTTACTCCGCTTACTTCCCGCTCAATAGCATTGCTTAAAGGCGCTGGCACAGCCGCGCTATGCCCTTCAACGCCGCCGAAGTTGGCATCAAGCACGACACGATAGATGCTGCTGTTATCTTTTTCAAATACATCGTAGCTAAACTCATAATGCGCAATCAAAAAAATTACCAATGCCGCACTTATACCGATAGATAAGCCAAGTACATTAATAACCGAGAAAACTTTATTGCGCCAAAAATTTCTTAGTGCAGTAGTAATGTAATTTTTAAACATCAGATAAATTTTTAAGTTTGAAGTTTTTAGTAATATTTAAAATTTCTGTTATTCCATTCTTAAACTCTTCACAGGAGTTGCTATCGTCGCTTTGATTGCCTGGAAACTAACCGCTAGTAAGGCGATTTCGAAATAGTTTTTAAACATGAAAGACACTTTATTTTGAAACGTTTCATTTATCACCCACCACTCTTTATTCACAAATATTCACTCCGTTCTCAAACTCTTTACAGGGTTTGCTATTGCCGCCTTGATGGATTGAAAACTTACTGTTATCAAAGCAATTAGCAAAGCCCCTATTCCAGCAAATGCAAATATCCACCACTGTATAGTTGTTCGGTATGCATAATCCTTCAGCCAGTTGTTCATAAACCACCAGGCAGCGGGAAAAGCAATAATGCATGACAGCGTAACCAATTGTAAAAATTCTTTCGCCATCAAACCTGTGAGCCCTGCAATAGAAGCGCCAAGCACTTTACGAATACCAATTTCTTTTGTGCGCCGTTCTGCAGTATAAGCAGCAAGGCCAAACAAGCCAAGACAGGAAATAAAGATGGCGAGCATCGCAAATATGCCAGCTAATTTGCCAACGAGCGTTTCGGAAGAAAACATTGCATCAAAATCTTTATCTGCAAACTTGTATTCGAAAGGAATACCCGGGTTTTCTTTCTTCATTACATCGCCGGTTTTTTCTAAAGCTTGCGATAAATTCACATTCGGTTTAAACCTTACTGCCATTACTGTAGCCGCATAATTGCCATTTAATAATATAAGTGGTGCACCTTTACTATACACATCATTGTAAATAAAATCTTTAATAATGCCTGCTATAGTTAGTTTGTAACTTCCTGAAGTAATTATGCTGCCAATCTTTCCTTCTTTACCCATAAGATTAGCCATACTTTGATTGATGATAACATTTGTGCTGTCCATATTACCCGGATAAAAATCTCTGCCTTCAATCAGTTTCATGTGCATGGTGGATATATATTCAGCACTTACAACATTAGAATGAATAGGTAATTTGAGACCTGGATTTTTTCCTTGCCAGGTAAAGCCATCACCATAACTATAAACATGCAGCGCATCATGCAAACTCGTTGCTGCGTTTTCTACATAACCGGTTTCAACAAGACTGTTTTTAATTTCGCTGAAATGGTCTTTCATATTACCCTGTAAATCCATATAAATTAAATTGTCTTTGCTATATCCAAGGTCTCTGTCTTTAATATGTTGTACCTGCTGATAAACAATAATGGTTGATATAATTAAAATTATCGATGCAGCAAATTGTGTAATCACAAGTCCTTTACGAATGAAGGCAACGCCGGCTGAACTTTTTATTTTGATACCTTTTAATACTTTTATTGGATTAAAGGATGATAAATAAAATGCAGGATAACTGCCTGCAACTAACCCGGCTATAACTCCAATGGCTAACATGCAACCAAGATGCAACGGGTTAAACAAATTAACTGATAATTGCTTTTCTACAAGCCCATTGTAATAAGGCAATAATGCGTATAACAATGCAACAGCCAGTACGACAGCAATGAATGACATCAGCAGTGATTCACCAATAAACTTTCCTATCAATCCTTTTTTACGAGCACCCATCACTTTAAGAACACCTACTTCTTTAGCACGCTGTTCTGAACGTGCTGTAGCAAGATTCATAAAATTGATACATGCAATAAGAAGTATAATAAATGCTATTGTTGAAAAAAGCTTTACGTATTTTATGTTGCCGCCATCCTGCACACCATTTACAAAATTGCTGCGCAGGTGCCAGTCATTCATACTGAATAAAAAACATTTATTAGTTGCGCCATCTACTTTTGTGCTTAAATAATTTTTTAATTTTTTATTGATTGATCCAGTACTTGCTGTTGATGAAAGTTGAACAATTGTTTCTGTAAGATTATTGCTCCATGGTTTCAGCCATGTATTTCCATCTTCCCATGTTGTGTATGGCGAAAGCCATTGAAAATGATAATAGCAATTTGCAGGCAAATCTTTGAAAACACCGGTGACTTTATATAATCCATCGACACTGTACGCAGCCTTGCCGTTCATCTTTATTGCTTTGCCAACAGGATTACTGTCACCGAAAAATTTCTTCGACATTGATTCGCTGATAACTACCGATTTCGGATCGTTTAACGCGTCGGCAGCATTTCCATAAATGAAAGGCAGCGCATACATGGAAAGAACTGATGGGTCGGCATACATACCATTTTCCTTGATGGATTTATCGCCTGCTATTGCCAGCTCATCCATTGCCCAGCTAAGCCTTCCACTGTTTACGATACCAGGCATGTCTTCCTTCAAAGAAGCCGCCAGCGGGCCTGGAGTTGAACCATTAGTAAATATACCTGCATCACTTTTTTCATTTTGCATGACATGATACAGGTAATCGTGTTTGGCAAAATTTCGATTGAAGGTGAGTTCATCTTCCACCCATAAAAAAATCAATGCAGCGGTAACAATTCCTACAGCCAAACCAAAAATGTTGAGGAAGCTATAGGTTTTGTTCTTCCATAAATTGCGAAACGCGGTTTTGGTTCCGATAGCTATCTGAAAATTTTTAAACATAACTTCTGATTTTTGATGTATGAATTATTGATATTTGACTTCTGATTTATTGATGCATGATTTACACCTCACTATTCACTCCCTATAGCTATCGGGATCACTCCGTTCTCAAACTCTTTACAGGGTTTGCAATGGCTGCTTTTATTGCCTGGAAGCTTATTGTGAACAATGCAATTACAATCGCAAGAAAACCTGCCACTACAAATACCCAGGCATTTATATGTATCCTGTAAGCAAAATCCTGCAGCCATTTATTCATAGCAAACCATGTTACCGGAACTGATATAATAAATGCAATAGCAACAAGTAATAAAAATTCTTTTGAAACCAGAAGCAATACATTTTGAATAGAGGCGCCTAATACTTTTCTTATGCCAATCTCTTTTGTGCGTTGTTCTATTACAAATGCTGAAAGGCCAAATAATCCAAGCCCTGCAATAATTACAGCGATAATAGCAAAAGCAGAAAATATTTGTTGTGTACGTATTTCACTTACATACAATTTTGCAAAATTATCATCAAGAAATGTATAATCAAACGGGCTTTCCGGATTAAAAACATCCCATTGTTTTTTAAGGTCAGCTAAGAAGCCTTTTACACTAGTAGTTTTAATTTTTATTATCAGGCCACCGAAATTTCCGCCAAGCAACATCATCAGCGGAGCAACTTTTTGTTTTACAGAAGCGTAATTAAAATCTTTTACAACTCCAACGACTTTAAATTCGTGCTGGCCCGAACGCACTAAAGATTTCCCGATTGGATTTGTTCCGCTCCATCCTAATTCACGAACAGCGGCCTCATTAATAACTACGCCTGAAGAATCAGTTGGAAAATCTTTTGAAAAATATCTGCCCTGCGAAATATGAATGCCCAATGTTTTCACGTAATCATAATCTACACGATAAATGTTTGCATGAATTTCTGTTCCGTTACCATTTTCGTTCCTTGGATAAATTTCTGTTCCGTCCATAAAGCCGCTTCCCGGCACAAACCTTGAAATGCTTGCAGCAACTACACGATTGTCCTGCATTAATTGTTGCTCAAAAGCTGTTTGATTTTTACCAGGTAATCTTGCATCAGGCAAATACAATACCTGCTCTTTATCATATCCTAATTTTTTGTTTTGCATATAATGCAATTGTTGGTAAACGATAATAGTAGCAATGATTAATGCAATTGAAACAAAAAACTGAAACACGATCAGGCTGCTGCGCAATGGTTTTTTTTGAGAACTTTGTGTAGCTGAACCTTTTAAAACTTTTATGGTATTGAAGGATGATAAAAAGAAAGCGGGATAAATGCCCGCTAATATTCCTGTTAAAAAAACTATTGATAACATTACCAATATTGATTGATAATGCAGGAAAAATCCGAAGTTGATATTTTTATTGGCAAGCTGATTAAAATAAGGGAGCAGAATAAATATCAAAACAAGTGCGCATAGCATTGCAAAGAATGTAAGCAGAACAGATTCGGTAAGGAATTGTGCAATCAATTGTTTTTTTATTGAACCCAAAACTTTACGAATGCCAACTTCTCTTGACCGCTTTACGGCACGTGCCGTGGAAAGGTTAGTAAAGTTTACACACGCAAGTAATAAAATGAATATTGCCAATGCTGAAAAAGTATAAACATATTGAATGTCACCATTAGGCTCCAGTTCATATTTTGTATTGGAGTATAAATGAATTTCAGTAAGAGGTTGTAAAGAAAAAACAAATGTATTTACGGATTTTTGAGCTTCAGCAAGGCTTACGCCCATATCATGCTGAATTTCAGGGACAACATATTTTGCAACAAGCTGTGGAAATTTTGCCTGCAATTTTTTTAGATCAACATTTTTATTTAATTCCAAATAAGTAAAGAAGTTGACGTTACTCCACGTTTCATGTGTAAAATGCATTGTAGAAAGGCTCATAAATGCATCAAAATGAAAATGCGAATTATCAGGCACTTTGTCAATCACTCCTGTTACTTTATATAATTGGTTGGCGGTTCCTACTGACAATGATTTTCCAATTGCATCATCATTGCCAAAATATTTTTTTGCAAACGCTTTATCTATAACAATGCTATTGGGTTCCACCAAAGCTGTTGTAGTATTACCTTCAATTAAAGCAATAGAAAACATTTTCAGAAAATTGGAATCTGCAAAAGCAAGATGCTCTTCTTTAAACTGCTTATCATCATACTTTATAAAATCGTTTGACGGAGCAAGCCTTGTTGATGTTTTAATTTCCGGGAAGGCATTTTTCATTCCTTTACCAACTGCCGCATCTACCCTTGGATAAACTGCCACATCTCCATTGCCTGTTGCAGATAGCAAAACCCGGTACATATCTTTTGCATTAACAGGATATTTATCATAGCTCAATTCATTATAGACAAATACTGCGATAAACATAAAGCAGGTAAGGCCAATGGCTAGCCCAAAAATATTAATGAAAGAAAAAATTTTGTTCTTTCTTAAATTTCTTAATGCAATCTTTAAATAATTTTTTATCATTTGTTGTTGTTTTACTCCGTTCTCAAACTCTTTACCGGGTTTGCAATTGCTGCTTTTATTGCCTGAATACAAACAGTTATCAATGCAATAAATATTGCCATTAACCCCGGCAATAAAAGCATCCACCATTCAATATTTATGCGGTATGCGAAATCCTGCAGCCATTTGTTCATAGCAAACCATGCAACCGCAATGGCTATTACTGTTGCAATGGCAACCAACTGCATAAAGTTTTTACCCAGCATTATTGTTACAGAACTAACGGATGCACCCAACACTTTTCTTATACCAATTTCTTTTACACGCTGCGCAGTAGTAAAAATTATAAGACCTAACAAACCTAAACACGCAATAATGAAAGCTAAAATGGTAAACACAAAAGATAGTTGTTCCTGCTTTTGTTCTGCGGCATATTGCTTTGCAAAATTTTCATCGAGAAAATTAAAATCTACCGTGTTATTGCTATCGAATTTTGCATACGTGTTTTTAAGATAAGCCAGCCCTTGAGTAGTTTTGCCTTTTGTAATTCTTACATATAAATTGTCCTGCTCTTTGTCAACAGGCGGCATCATCATAACCAATGGCCCAATCTTATGTTGCAGGGAATAAGTATTAAAATCTTTTACAACGCCTATAATGATCCTGTTATCCATGTCATTATTTTGATCAATCCTGAACTGAACTTTTTTCCCAATGGCATTTTTATATCCAAGTGTCTGCATCAGCGTTTCGTTAATAATTACTGAACCATATTTATCCGTAGGCATATCTTTTGAAAAATTCCTGCCTTGCAGCAATTGAATACTTAATGTTTTAAAAAAATCCTGGTCAGTAAAGAGCTCATCTGCCATTTGGGTTGTTGGGTTTATTGCGCCATTTTTTTCAAATTCAAATCCATGTCCGCCAATATCATTATTACCAATAGGATTCCCGGCAATAGCCACTCCTTCAATTAACGGGTTTTGCATTAATTCATTTTTTAGTTCGGGAATTTTGCTGCGCACCTTTACATTATCAATATGAAATGTAAGTACCTGTTCTTTATTAAAACCAAGGTTTTTATTATTTACGTACTGCATTTGTTTATAAATAATGAATGAACCACTTATAAGAAAAACTGCAATCACAAACTGGAATATCACCAACGATTTACGCAATATTGCACTTACTTGTATATTTCCTAACTGGCCTTTTAATGAAGGGATTAATTTAAAACGCGAAAGAAATAATGCCGGGTAACTTCCGCTGATAATACCAATCAATACCACGAATAAAATGATTGATGCAATTGTATTGGCACCACCAAAGCGCCAGATGTTTAAATTTTTTCCTGATACTTCATTAAAGAACGGCAGGCTTACTTGTGCAAGTGCAACAGCAATAATCGCAGCAATAAAAGTTACCAGCAATGCTTCTGAAATAAACAAGCCAACAAGATCTTTTTTTGATGAGCCAATCACTTTTCTTATGCCAATTTCTTTTACACGCATTGCAGAACGTGCCGTAGATAAATTCATATAATTAATCAAAGCAATAAGCAATATCAATACGCCAATCGCGATAAACATATATATACTGCTTATGCTTCCGTTGTTGCTTATTTCATAGCCAAGGTTGGAATGGAGATGAATAGATGTAAGTGGCTGCAACTCCGTGTGGTAATCTTTTATACCCATTTCTTTTTGAATTGTTTTAGCTGCAAAAGCCGGCAGCTTCTTTTCAAAGGCGGTTATGTTTGTTCCTTTTTTTAAAAGCAGGTAAGTATATAAATGAAAATTTTGCCAGCCATCACCATCAAATGCATTTCCGGCAGAACGCACGCCACTGAATTGCAGGTGGGAATTCTGCGGCATATCTTTTATAATGCCCGTTATTTTATTTGGATAATTATCGCTTCCAAAATAAATAGTTTGATTTATTGCGGCAGAGGCAGTATTAAATAAATTTTTTGCGAGACGTTCTGTAATTACAATTGAGTTAGGTTCAATAAGCGCAGTGGTTTCATTACCATATAAAAAGGAATAATTAAATATTTTAAAGAAGGAATTGTCTGCAAAGCAAATATCGTTTTGTTTAATGATTTTATCATCAGCCTTAATTACACCACCCCCTTCAATATCAATTCGCACCGCATCTTCTACTTCCGGAAAATTTTCTTTCAACTGCGGTGCAAACGGTGCCGATGTTGGTACAATATTCATGCTGCTGCCTTGCCACGTTGCATGTTGTGCAATACGGTAAATTCTATCGGCATTACTAAAAGAATGGTCATAACTTAATTCATCGCCCACATATAAAGCAATCAGCCAGAAAGCAGCTAAGCCAATTGCAATCCCACCAATATTAATGAACGCATATACTTTATTACGGGTAAGATTACGCCATGCGGTTTTGAAATAATTTTTTAGCATATCATTTATTTATTCAGTGCGTAATGATTTGATAGGATTACTCCTTGCAATTTTAAAAGTCTGCGGCATGATCGTGAGCAGGCCAAGCAGCAATAATAAGAGCGACCCGATGAGAATTGTGCCAAAAGTCAAATCATCACGTACCACCATAAAATTCAGCCAGTAACTATTCAACAGGAAAGCAAGCGGCGCTGCTATTACAATAGCCATCCCCAACATGATCAAGAACTCCCTGGAAAGCATAAAATTTAAAGCGAGTTCGCTGGCGCCAAGTACCTTCCTGATGCCGATTTCTTTCGTCCGGCGTTCTGTGGTGTACATGGCCATACCTAATAATCCCAGGCAGGCAATCGTGATCGCTAAAAAGGCAAGAAAGCCAATGACGGAAACCAAATCAAAAATGCCTTTATTGGTATTGGCTAAAGTCTCGACATAAAATTCATATTGCATCGGGTGGATCGGATCAATGGATCTCCATTTGTTTGAGAGTTCCTTCATTACAGGGGCGATATTACCCGCATCAATCTTCACCGTAGCATATCTTAATGTGGCAGGATTATCATGCAGCACCAGCGGGCCGGTATTTCTTCCATTAAATAACAGGAAAAATGTGAAATCTTTTATTACGCCTGACACTTGTACATTCTGCCCGTTAAGCACATAATTTTGGCCTACGATATCACGTGATTGTTGGAAACCAAAATTCTTCGCCGCTTGTTCATTCACTAAAATAAACCGGGATATTGTATCACCACCCGCAGTCATATTTTTTCCATATACAAGCGGAATTTCCAAGGCACTTAAAAATGCGGGATCAATGGAAAGATCAATGGCATTTAAAGAAGTGTCTTTCCCCGGAACTTGCAGCGATAGGCCATCGTTGCGGCCGGTAGCGGGCAAGTAAGCACAGCCCCCAACTTCTTTAACTCCGGGAATATTCTTAAAAGAATTTTTTACCAATTGAAAATCGGAGCCCTGCAAATCAACATTGACGACACCCTTTGGATTGAACCCATAATCAAATTGCATGTAAAGCTTAAACTGTTTGTAAATAACAATGGAAGTGATAATGAAAATGAGCGAAATGGCAAACTGGCTCACGGTCAAAACCCGGCGCAAGCCCCATTTTCCATATCGTGGACTTGCATCTTTTTTCATTACTGCAAGTGGGCGGGCTTTTGAAAATTTCAACGCCGGATATATGCCTGAGATAAAACTGATAACAAGTGTAAATAGTATAAACGCCGCATACACATACACATTGAAATGCAGATCGAATTTTAAATACTGATTGATCCAAAGGCCTAAAAAAGCGCCTTTCAGCATAAACAGAAAGCAGTTGGCAAGCAATAAAGAAAGAAAAACGGTTAGCAGCGTTTCGCATAAGAGCTGGATGATGAGATCTTTCCTGTAGGCGCCAATTACTTTACGCAAGCCGATTTCCCCCGACCTGGTAACGCTCCTGGCAACGGACAGGCTTGTATAATTCAAACAGGAGGTCAATAGTATTACCAAAACGAGGCCTCCAAGTATGTAGTACACAAAAAGAGGAAGCGTGTTGGTGGGAGAATTGCTGATAATCGGACCGGGATTAATTCTCGTTAGCGGTTGGAAGGTCAGTCTTGATTCTTTTACCTGCGGATTTTTATTGTCTTTAAAATGTTGCAGCGTAATT